>NZ_JANVFC010000007.1:0-249403 GCF_025195005.1 Vibrio sp. NC2 | reverse complement strand
ATGACAACGTTCGGCGAATCTGCACCAGCAGGCGAGCTATTCAAGATGTTCGGTTTCACTACTGAAAACGTAGTAAACACAGCGAAAGAGATTCTTGCTTAGTCTGTTAATCCGTTAGCTGATTTCTAAGCACATAATAGAAAGCCCTACTCTTTTGAGTAGGGCTTTTTTGTATCTGTTGCCTGTTAATCTGTTATCTGTTCTTTTGGCTCACAAAAAAGCCCTGCTAGCTTCGCAAGGCTCTTTCTTGTTTCTTAATTTCTCATTCGGGTTTGAATTTGGCAGCTATTTCTCTTCGAAGCGCTTCGCCAAGTGATAGAACTCATTCACTTGCTCTTTTAGCTCAGTGGAGTGGTCTTTCACGGAATGCGTTGCCACTAAGTTTTGCTCTGCAGTAGACGCGATAGACTGCATATGCAGGTTTACATCACTCGATAGCTGACGCTGTTTATGCGCGGAGCTTTCAACCGACTGCATCAAATCGTTCATCGATTGCATTAAAGTTTCGACTTCAGACAAGCGCTCTGCACTCACTTTCGCAACATCGCCACACGCGTCCGTTTGCTCTCGGTTCGCCAGAATATCCTTTTGCCAGCCTTCAATCGTCGCTAGCATGGTGTCGATACTCTCTTTGATCTGAACCGTCGCCTTTGACGTACGACCCGATAGCGCACGTACTTCGTCTGCAACAACGGCAAAACCTCGTCCTTGCTCGCCCGCTCTAGCCGCTTCAATTGCTGCGTTTAGTGCCAACAAGTTGGTTTGTTCGGCGATTCCACCAATCTCTTCCATTATCTTGCTTACGCTCTGCGCTTGATCGCTCAATTGGTAAGTTGTTTGAGTCGCCTTTTCAGCCTGTGAAGCTAAGCTTTCTAAATTTCGATGGGTTTGATTAATGCTCTCTTTAGCACCAGCACAGGTTTGCAAAGTTACATCAACAATCTGGTGCGCTTCTTCTGTACGAGAAGAGACCTCATTCGCGGTGACTTCAACCTCTTCAGTCGCCTCTCGTACTTGAAGAATGTCTTTTGTTTGTTGATCTAAAGCTTCAGATACTTCAAATGACGTGGCATTCAGGTTGTCCGCCAAATCCTGTAGTGGCTTGGCTGAGTCTGTCATGCGACCTAGTACCGTGCGGATTCGTGCAGACAATAGTTTTAAGTGAAAATCGGCAACAGAGAACTGACTATTACCTGAATAGACAAGGCGACTGACACTATCGAATTTAGATTGCAGCTTTTTTAACTGCAATGGAGTATCAATGAGCTCTTGTCGGAAAAGCAATGCTAATGCGGAAACAGGAAGTAAGCTCAACAACCATTGCGATACTTGCCCTACTTCGATCAGGTTTGAAATCAAAGGGGCTGCTAAAGAACCGAGTAACACTGCGTAACGAACACTGTCACTGATCTGTAACGACCATTGACGACCCGATCTCTCTGCCTTCAATAAGCTTTGGTAAGCCTTATCCGCGACTTGTACCCATTCGTTTTTAGGCTTAACACGAACCGATTGGTAGCCACTCACCTTCCCGCCATCATAAATAGGGGTAACGTAAGCATCAACCCAGTAGTAACCACCAGATTGGGTTTTATTTTTTACGATACCGCGCCATGCTTTACCTTGCTTTAGGTTAACCCACATATCAGCAAAAGCCGCTTTCGGCATATCATTATGCCTCACGATATTGTGGTGTTGCCCTAGCAATTCTTGTTGGCTGTATTCTGCGATGCGACAAAAAGCATCATTACTGTAAGTAATCACACCTTTAAGGTCGGTAGTCGAGACAAGTTGTTCGTTTTCGCTTAGAAGCGTTTCACGAGATTGAGAAGATGAACTGACAGTCATTTATATTAACTTTTGTTAATTATTGTTTTAGGCGAGGAATATATACAATTATTAAAGTTATGACAAAATGTGAACGTCACATTTTATGTAAATGCCTGCTATTTATACAAAAATACGCCTGACACCTCACAAAGCTCAAAGCTTCACGTCCTTTCTTTTCTCTTCTCAAATTAGCGGTCATGACTCATCTAAGTTAACTGCAGTGGTAAATTTCACGGTTCTCATTGAAACAGAGGTATGGAACTTGCGAATGTTTAAATCTTTGCGCAGTACTCGTTCAACAAAATCTTCGTAGGCTTGAATGTCTTTGACCGTCACAATCAACATGAAGTCAAAACTGCCCGATATCTGATAGCACTGCGTGACCTCTGACGCCTTAGAAATAGAATGGCGAAAGATCTGATAAATATCCCCTCGGTCTCGTTCCATTTCCACGGACACAACCAAAGTCATCTTGCTGCCTGTAAGCTCTGGGTTGATAATAGACACATCACTCACAATCACGCCTTCCTCTCTCAATCGTTTCACTCGCTTTAAGCAAGCCGGAGGCGATAACCCAACCATCTCAGCCAATGTGAGGTTTGGGATTCGGTTGTTCTTCTGCAGTTCAACGAGAATATTCCTATCTATACGATCAATTTCCATAATTTCTCAATGCTCTAATTTTGTGACTAATAATTTTGAATACTACGACAAATAAAAAATTCAAGTCGAATATTGATGTAGTTTTTGAAATAACCATCACAATAATCAAGGTAAGATCTTCTCATTCCAAACAATCGAACCATGGTCGTAACTATGAAATCAATCTATCAATTTTTTAAAGAACTCCTCAGAGAGATTTTCGATGTCACCTCGACTCTTTTCCGAATCATGATTCCAATCATCATCGTGATAAAGATCGTTGAAGAACTTGGCGGCGTCGTGATTCTTAGCGAATGGCTAAGCCCAATAATGGAAAGCGTCGGATTACCGAAAGAAATGGGCTTGGTATGGGCAACAACCATACTCACTAACATCTATGCGGGGCTGATTATTCTTATTAATTCCGATGCTCCCTTAACGGTTGCTCAAGCCTCGGTTTTAGGCAGCATGATGCTACTAGCGCATTCATTACCAATTGAGGGTGCAATAGCTAAAAAGGCGGGTGTGAGTTGGCTGGCTACCCTATCAGTGAGAGTCGGTGGTAGCTTGGTGCTGGCATGGTTACTCAATCTCAGTTATCAATACGGGGATTTGCTCAACTACCCAGCAACCGTGCTTTGGCAGCCTGAAGTATCTGGAGGCTCGAGCTATCTTGGATGGGCTATTGAGCAGCTAAAGAGCTTTGCCGTTATCTTCATCGTGATTTCAGCACTATTACTGCTACTCAAGATTTTAAAGATTCTAGGCGTTGAAAAGCTCATGGCAATATTGTTAAGACCATTCTTGAGACTACTCGGAATCAGCAAGGATGCGACTAACCTAACCATTATTGGAATCACGCTTGGTCTTTCGTTTGGCGGCGGCTTATTGATCAATGAAGCTAAAAAGGGACATATCTCGGCGAGGGATGTTTTCACCGCAATCATGCTGCTCAATCTACTCCACAGTTTGATTGAAGATACACTTTTGATCATGTTAATTGGGGCTGATTTTTACACCATATTTTGGGGAAGGTTAGTATTCTCAGTGCTGGTTATCGCCTTAATATCAAACGTCATTAAGCGCATGAATCCACGTACTTGTGAACGTTATTTTTATCGTGATGTCTCTCAGTCATAAGTAAATCGCCAACGAGAATAAAAGGAAAAGAGCTCAAATACGGGCTCTTTTTTACGACTTGGTGCTCCTATCACCTCCACTATTGTTAAATTTCACGCCCTTGAAACACTGAAAATCATTCTCAACACCCCAATTATTGATATTTAGAGTGAAAATAATTTCAGTATGGGTATTTACTAATAACTCAATTATTACATGCATTTTTTTAAACATAGATAATAAAACATTTGTTTATTAATTTTAACTCCACACCTTGTATAAAGCGTTCTGAAGCAGAATAACCATTTACCTAACGATGACATTAAATATTAAAACTATCAGCTATTAATGCGCCCAACCTTACTAAATAACTGACAATAAAATAAATAACCATCCTTATTTGATATTAACTCTTAATGTTGAAACCGGAACGAATAATGATTTGTAATGATTATTCGTTTGATTGGTTAATTTTATAAATATATTTTGTTACATAATCAAAACTGATGGCTTGATATAAGAATGTCACACAAAACAATGGCTTTAATGGTTCTAATTTTTTCCTCACTGTCACAGGCTTCCACTATTGAGAACGACGAACTATTGCTGAAGTCATTGATTGAAAGAGGCGTTATCTGTCCTGGCTTAACCTATGAGGGCAATCAAGAAGCTTTGCGTATCTATCTCAACGCTAAAAAAGTAAAGAGCACTCAGTTTGATTCAAAAAATAGAAAAGAGACAACCAATACAAAAGAAATAGAAAGTATAAAAGAGATAGAAAGTACGAAACATACAGCAAACACACGTCAGTTAAATAAGACACCACAAGAGTGTATTAGGCCAGACTCGGACAACTGGTTCGAATAAGGCAGTTGATACTGATATCGACATGGAAATATAAAAAGGAAATATAATGAAAATGATGAGAAAAACATTGTTGGCTTCAGCAATGCTTACTCTATTTAGCATCAGTAGTTATGCAAAAACACCTATTGATTTAGGCGTTGTTAATGAAGACAAACTTATTGAAATGCTAGTTAGACAAGGCTTAGTCGACCAAGATGCAACCGATGTGGCAAAACACGACGCACTTGACCGTTACTTAAAAAATAAGATCAATTCCGGTTTTAAAGGCGACGCTCAATTCGGTAAAAAAGCACTTGAGCAACGAGCGAAAATACTCAAAGCCATCGAAAAAGGATCTGGCGTTAAAAAGGCCAGCGTCTTTGCTTTGGAAGTCGGCACAAAGCGTACCGATAAAGTACTCGCTCTATTGGTCGATTTCCCTGATTTGAACTGGGATAACAACAAGCTGACCGAAGAGCACACGCAAATGCTCTACGAGAGCTACAACCCTGAACATTATCAAGAGTTGTTGTTTTCAAATTCTGGCTACACAGGGCCCAACGGCGAGAACCTAATCTCGATGCGCCAATATTACCAAAGCGAATCAGGTGATAGTTACAGCGTTGCAGGTCAAGCGGCAGGTTGGTATCGCGCCTCTAAGCCTGCGTCATTCTATGGTGGCAACTCCCCGACCACCGACAACGACTTAAACGCACAGGAACTGGTTCGTGAAGCGCTGAATCAATTGGCTCAAGATCCGAGTATCAACCTAGCCGATTACGATATCGAAGATCGTTACGATTACGACGGTGACGGAAACTTCCGTGAACCCGATGGTGTGATTGATCACCTAATGGTATTCCACGCATCGGTAGGCGAAGAAGCCGGTGGTGGTGTATTGGGCCCTGACGCTATCTGGTCACACCGATTCAACCTTGGTCGCACACATGTACTGGAAGGTACCTCTAGCTCGCTTCCCGACCGCTTTGGTGGCCAATACGCGGCATTTGATTACACCATTCAACCGATTGATGCCGCAGCTGGTGTCTGTGCTCACGAGTATGGCCATGATTTAGGCTTACCAGACGAGTACGACACGCAATACACAGGCAAGGGTGAACCAGTATCTTACTGGTCAATCATGTCTTCAGGCAGCTGGGCTGGCAAAATTGGTGGCACACAACCAACAGCATTCAGCTCTTGGGCAAAGCACTTCCTACAAAAATCGATTGGTGGTCGCTGGGTTAACGATGATCAAATCTCGATTGATGACCTAGAAGACAACCCACAAGTTTATACACTGTTCCAAACAACGGATAACAGCCGTCCGAACATGATTAAGGTCGATCTTCCTGAAAAGCAAATTGAAAGTCTGAAACCCTTTGAGGGAGAGTATTCATTCCACTCTCAAAAAGGCGATGATCTGAAAAATAGCATGACTCGCAAGTTGGTGATTCCAGCGGGTGATTCTGCATTGCTTTCGTTCAAAGCGTGGTATGAAATAGAGAAAGACTACGACTTCGCTCGCGTGCTAATCAACGGACAAGCAATAGCTGGCAACATCACCTCAATGGATGACCCATACAATACTGGCCTCGTTCCTGCTATTGGCGGCGAATCTGGCGGGTGGATTGACGCTGAGTTTGACGTATCACAATGGGTAGGCCAAGAAGTAGAGCTTTCGTTTGAGTACATCACCGATGGTGGCTTGGCTATGGAAGGTTTCTATTTGGATAACCTCAGTGTGGTCGTGGATGGTGAAGTAACCTCAATAGACGATGGAGAAAGCAATTCCACCTTCGCCCTAAATGGCTACAAGCTAAGTAATGGGTTCCACCAAGCGCAACACTACTACCTGCTGCAATGGCGTAGCCACATGGACGTTGATGAAGGTCTAGCCAACATCAAACGCATGGGCCAACTCATCTCATTCGATCCAGGTTTGATCATTTGGTACGTAGACGAGTCACTGACTGATAACTGGGTAGGCAAACACCCAGGTGAAGGTTGGTTAGGTGTGGTCGATGCAGACCAAAATGCCATGACTTGGGAAAAATCCGGTGAAGTCGCTCAAACTCGTTACCAAGTTCGTGATGCTGCGTTTTCACTCAAAGATCATACCCCAATGCGTCTTGTGAACAGCGACGATGATGTACTTGAAGATACCAGTTTGGTTGGCAATGCTAGCTTCTCTGACGACCAAGATTACACCTCTCCACAAGCGCCTGATTCAGGACGTATCCTAACGGAGTTTGGCTTAGCCGTTGATATTGTGAATCAGAGTGACAACAATGAATACGGCGTGGTTCGCTTATCGAAAGTAAGCCAACACAACGTCGCCCCTACTGCGAACTTCGAGCTCAATGTCACTGGCCTGAACGTTTCTGCACGTAACTTCAGTTCTGATCAAGACGGTGAGATCGTCAGTTATCTATGGGACTTTGGCAACGGCACAACAAGTAACGAAGTGGCACCAACTTGGTCTTACGAGCAAGCCGGTGAATACACGGTGAACTTGACTGTTGTTGACGACAAAGGCGCTACCGATTCATTTAGCTCCATAGTGAGTGTTGAATCTCCAAACGCCCTTCCAGAAGCGAGTGCAAAGTACATTCACTTGGGTCGCTGGGTAACCATGTGGTCTACAAGTTCAGACAGCGATGGTCGTATTGTTGATACCGAGTGGACACTTCCAAACGGAAAGGTGAAACGAGGTCGCACATTCACTTCAATCTTCCCTTCATACGGAAAGCACGAGGTGACACTGAAGATAATCGATGACCAAGGTGGGATTACAACTAAGACAATTTTGGTCGACCTGTAGCTCATCTTGGGTCTTAGGTCTTAGGTCTTAGGTCTTAGGTCTTAGGTCTTAGGTCTTAGGTCTTAGGTCTTAAACGATAGACCATCAAAATAAGTACGCGGCTCTATCGCGCGTACTTACAAGCAAGCTTAAGCACTGTTGTCTCCGAGCATGAGCCAAGACAGCAGTTTTAAGAAAACGTTATTATTTAAGCCGTAAGCAAAAGCCCTACCGATTTGGTAGGGCTTTTTATTGGTCGCAGTTCGAGATGCTAAGGTTCTAATCACAGTAACAAATTTACTAAACCGCCATTCTACGAGCCATTACACAGGCTGCTTTTGAATGCGTGATTTACGAGCACTAAATGCGAACAGCAAGATAACAGCTAACACGAATGGTAATACGTAGATATTGAGGTTCTGCCACCCTGCTGTCGATTCTAGCCAACCAGAGAGCATCGCTGTAATAGTCACACAGCCAAAGACAATAAATTCATTAAACGCTTGTGCCTTAGCTTTATTCTGCGATTGGTAGGACTGACTAAACAAACCTGTTGCCGCGATAAACATGAAGTTCCAACCCACACCAAGCACAACTAGAGCCGCTCTGAAGTGCCAAATAGATTCGCCATGAATGTTAATCGCGATACAGACGACGAACAGAATCCCGCCTGCCAAGATCATCATTCTTGAGCCAAACCTCTCGATAAGTGATCCGGTAAAAAATGCAGGTACAAACATCCCCAGAACATGCCACTCAATCACGCCAGCAGCTTTAGTAAAGTCAAAACCACAGCCAATCATTGCCAATGGCGTTGCAGTCATCAAAATGTTCATTACGGCGTAAGCAACCATGGCCGCAAACACCGCACCAATAAAGTTCGGCGCTTTAACGATCACACCTAAAGGATCGGCTTTGGGAGCCTGACTATTAAAAGAGACTTTAGGAAACTGAATGGTTTGTAAAATGAGTAACGCAAGAATGTTCAACCCAATCAATGAAGCAAAAGCACCAATGTACAAGCCATCTTGCGACCACTGTTGAGACATAATCGCCAAATTTGGCCCTAATACCGCGGCTAAAACGCCACCAGCCATCGAGATAGATATCGCTCGATGGCGGGCATTTTCATCACACACCTCGATTGCAGCAAAGCGATAAAGCGTGCCAAAACCTATGCCTATCCCAAGTAAGAACGTGGCGAAACAAAACAGATAGAAATTTTGCTGAGACAGTGCGTAAGTGGCAAGGCTAGCCCCTGTAATGCCAACCACATTACCAATGCTAAATCCTCGCTTTCTCCCTAACTTGCCTGAAATTAGAGACGCAGGAATAGTTGCTGCCATTAAACCCAAAAACTGCAGTGCAACCGGCAAGGTAATCATGCTGACACTGGGCGCAATCTGCTTGCCGATCAAGCCAATCACCGAGATCAGTAATATGTTACCCGTCATCAACAAGGCCTGACACAGTGAGAGCAGCCAAACATTTCTATTCATCTTCGTTCCTAAATATGAGCACAGTTGGTCAATAGACCAAATAATCAACAAAGTCGCAACACTTTGTTACTCATAGCAACTCTACAAAGCGGCCAATAGACGAATATAAATAGTTACCACCATATGACTTTGATTAGCGTTACTTAAGACGCTAGAGTTGAAATTATCATTACTTAAGATAATAATAATTTTCTGTTATTTATAGGCTTTAGCATTTGAAGGTGAGTATGATCAATCCACTTTGGCTCAATACATTTAAGACTCTGGTTGAAGTTGGACATTTCACCCAAACGGCTGAAAAGTTGTACATGACACAACCAGGGGTCAGCCAGCACATCAAGAAGCTTGAACAAGCTTGCAATTGTGACCTGTTATCGAGAGAAAATAAAAGCTTCGAGCTGACCGAACAGGGTCGGATTATGTATCGCTATGCGCTCAAGCTAGAAAAAGACCAAGAAGATTTATTCGAATCTCTGAGTTTTGACAATCCTTATGCTGGGCAATGTCATCTATCCTGTTCGGGTTCACTCTCTTTACGTCTGTATCCCAAGCTTCTTGAACTTCAGCAGCAACACCAAGATCTGAGCATTAACTTAGAAGCCGCTCCAAACAAAAAGATATTGAACGACCTAATCCAAGGCACCACCGATATCGGCATTGTTAGGCACTCCCCAAACGACAGTTACTATCAGAGCCAAGTCATTGGTAAAGAAGCACTCTGCCTCATCGTTCACAGCAGTCTGGCTCACTTAGAGATAACACCACAAGTACTGCACGACATTGGCCTTATTGCGCATCCAGATTCTGCTCACTACCTGTCTTTGTATTTCGACCTGTGTGGAGACAAGGATCTCGCGAACATCAACGTTAATGAAATACCAAGATCTGGCTACATCAATCAGCTTCACCAGATCTTGCTGCCAGTATCGAAAGGGTTAGGCTTTACCGTCTTACCGGCTGGCGCAGTTGAGCACTTCCCAGAAAGAGACAAGTTGCACGTTGTGCCACCCAAAGTAGAGGTTGAGGAAATACTGTATCTGGTTCAAAAACGAAACAGAAAACTGCCGCACCGATACGATACAGTTATCGATCTGATCAAACAAAACGTGAGTGGTTAGAAGCGTTGAAGCGTTGATTAGTTGATTAGTTGATTAGTTGATTAAATTTAAAGCCTTTAACCCAAAAGGTTAAAGGCTTTAATACTGAAGTACTTGTTATTCAGACAGTAATAGCGATAAGACAGCAACTGTTATATGCCGACGAAGCAAAGCGGCTTATTCCAAGGTGTGGAGGACTTCACACGCTCGCTCGAAGTCATAATTATCTAACGCACGTTGTACATCGTTAAGCGCAACAGAATTTGGATACTCTGCAAGTAACTCGGCCACGTATTGCGTTGCATCGTTATCATAAGCTTCCAGCAGCGAGAGCAGCTTAACCCTTTGATCTTCTTTGACCACGCTCCCCATCGCACTCGCTTCACTCATGTATTCTGCTTGTGGCTTCACAATCAGGCTTTCCGTTGCTGTAATAAACTCAACTAACCTCGCCTCACCTTCTCTGAGGGCTTGCTCATCACACAAACGATTGTGAGCTTTATCTTCTAACTCTCCCATCAAATCAGCAAACCGGAGGCCGCCAATCGACGCTGCCATACTTTTCAAAGTATGCAGGTTTCTTTCAAGCGTAATCCAATCGTCTTGTGCCAAATTATCAAACGCATCAACCATCATACTTGGCGCACTGCTATGGAACTTCCCAACCAGTTTATTTTGTAGTTCCGCATCATGATGAGTGAGCTGTTCAAATCGTTGCTGAGAAAACACACTGATCACATCAATGCTGTTAGGTTGACTTGTTAGACCTTCGAGTTGTTCTGCCTGCCCATCTAACGACGCTACCTTCCCTTCTACCATCACCTCCGGCACGATGTATTTGATGATCAAAGAAGTCGCTTTATCGATGATAATCGGCTTGTCTAAGAAGTCCGTTACACCTGAGTCTCTTGCTCTTTGCTTCGCATCAGCAAACACATTGGCGGACATCGCGATAATAGGAACCTGCGTATCAAACTCACGGATCTGACGCGTCGCTTCAAAGCCATCCATTACGGGCATTTGAAGATCCATAAGAATCATTTCATAGTCATTATTTTTGGCTAGCACTACCGCCTCTTTCCCGTTCTCGGCCAAGTCAGCATTCAACTTCGATCGCTTTAAAAATGCCAATGCTAGGTCTTGGTTTAATTCATTGTCTTCAACCAGTAATACCTTTTGCCCTTTGAACTCGATGTGATAATCCAGCTTGAGCTCTTGTGATTTAAAGTGCGCCAGTTCTTCTGTATCTGACCTAGGCAAAGTGAGAACGAAAGAGAACTCACTGCCCTTATCCAAAACACTTGCGACTGAAATCTTACTGCCCATGGCTTGCACGAGCTTTTGACTGATATTTAGCCCTAAGCCAGTACCTCCAAACTTTCTCGTGGTAGTACTATCTGCCTGACTGAATGCTTGAAAGAGCTTGTGCCTATTTTCTTCTGAAATGCCAATCCCTGTATCGGAAACAACCACCTTCATACTCACGCTGCGATCATTGGATTCGAGATGAGTAACATTCAAAGTCACGTTCCCATGCGATGTAAATTTGATGGCGTTACCAATCAGGTTAAGAATGACTTGGAATAGTCTTAACGGGTCGCCAATCAACGGAGTATCTAGCTCTGGATCTATCGACATAGACAACTTAAGTTGCTTCTCATCCGCTTTCGATTCCATCAACTCAATGACATCTTGGAATGTCGTCACGGGATCAAATGGGATGCTATCAATGACAAGCTGTCCCGCCTCTATCTTAGAGAAGTCGAGGATGTCATTAATGATGCTTAACAGTGAATGCCCCGAACGGTGCACTTTTTCAATATAGTTTCGAGCAACAGGATTAGATATTTCGCCAATGGCCAGATAAGACAAACCAATTATTGCGTTCATTGGCGTTCTAATTTCGTGACTCATATTGGCTAAGAATTCCGATTTAGCTTGGCTAGCCAGATCGGCTCTCTGTTTCTCTTCTTCAAGTTGTTCGTTTAGGCGCTTCATTTCAGATATATCGAATGCCCAAAATAGTGTTGCTACTTCCCCATCAAGCTCAAGCAAGTAGTAACTAACAAGAGCCACAAAACTACTTCCATCAAACTTCCTAAGCACTAATTCTCGGTTTACGACTTTACCTTTGAGGTTGAGCTCTTTGTATAGCGAATCACGATCAGACAGAGAGTTATAAATAGTTTCAACATTTATAGAGTGCAACTCTGTCCGCTCTACTCCAAACAGACGCTTCGCAGTATCATTCGCATAACGAACCTGTTCCTCGACAACCACACTCGCTGCTATAGGTGAAGTGTTCAAAATGTTATAAAGCTGATGTTGTGCTTTGCGAAGCGCTTCTGTCGCGTCATTGGCAATCGCTATTTGCTTTGTGAGTTTTCTATTCCAAAATACGATGATTAAGACGATCACCAACGAAAAAAGTGAAATGGTATAAACCAACTCATAATCAACTTTCTCAATCGATTTTGGCGCGGCCCATTTAGCGGATATTTTTTGGTGGTCTTCAGCAGAAATACTGCCAATCGCTTTGTTCACAATAGACAAGAGTAAGGGTTCTGACTTGATGACGTGGAACGTTGGCGACAAAAAGAAATCCAATCGACCAATAATACCAATCCCTCGATAGCCAAATGAATCGATCAAGTAATTGAGGATGTCGACGGTATCAATTATAGCGTCAAGGTCACCAGAATCGACCCGTTCTAAGCCGTCATTGGTTGCAGCTACAAGAGACCAGTTTATATCTGGGTAACTGTCTACGATGGCTTCTGTGTTGGCGCCTCCCTCTAAAATACCGATTTTCCAACCAGCAGCCTCTTCTAAGACAAGGCTATTCACATCTCGCCTAGAGGCAATGGCCAAACGACTAGAAAATAACTGTTTGCCCGCTTTCACGTTTTCGCCAAGTGAACGATTTTCCACAGCAGCGGAGACAAGGTGCACTTGTCTGTGATCCACGAGTCGTCGAGTCTCTTGCCAACTGCCGACATCGACATGTTTCATGCGTAAGCCTGTTTTCTGTTCAATCAGCTTAAGGTAATCATCGATCATCCCGATGTATTCCCCGGAGCCCGACACGGCCTCATAAGGCAAAGAGTTAGGATCAATACCGATTTTCAAAACTGGATTAGACTTTACCCATTGACGTTCATTTTGGTTGAGGTTCAGAAGTTCGCCAGTCAAGTTGTTTGATTGGTAAATATCTGAGATATAGCGCTGTGCTCCTTCTCCAAACGTATTAAATTGTTCAATCGCAGGAAAATAAACATAGTTTCCTTCCACTGAGTCCACATCAAAATAGAACGTCATAAACCCGGCATTACTGCTACCCGTTTGTGTTTTATATCCAGCGCCTTTCGTCACCGATGACAATTTCGAGGTGTTTTTCTTGTCCAATGATAACGTTGATACATCTCCTAGGAACCAAGATTCAAGCGGTCGCTTATTATTATCAGCCAGTGCAGAAATAACCATGAAGGTATTATCTGCATCAAATATGTCAAAAATCTTAGGTAATTCGTCAAAGCGATCATTGACGATAAAGTACGCTGAGATTTGAGCAATAATATCGGCCTTTTTCAGAACCGGAGTCAGGTCGTTCTTAATTTGTCTTCTAAGGATTGGTTCAAACTCACCGTCTTCCCTTTTCAGGTTTGCCAATGCGGCATTAAAACGGTCTCTTAGCTCAGCCCCCCTGAAATCCACGTAGATGGGATAACTGACTTTATAATCTTCATGGAGCTGAATCTCGCGCATTTCAATAAACCGGGTATTGGTGACAAACCAGGTTAATACGCGCCTTTCTACCATCAGGAGATCAACATTTTGAGCTCTCAGTTGGGAAAACGCCGACTCTAAGCTGTCGAGATCATCTATCCGATCAATGCTCAATTGGCTTTCCAAGACTTCTACTGAGTTTTTAATCGGCGATGTTTCATCGAACAGTAAAGCACCCAATGACAAATTTTTTGCCGACTTCAAATCCAGCTTACGCCTCTTTAATGATACTGGGACAAAATCAACATCCATCACCTTGTCACTGACAAAGTGCAATGAAGAGTCATCAAGTTGAACGCCAGAAACAAACGATATTGAGCTATTGTTATCGATGGCTTGCCTAGCAGCACTTCGAGGAAGAGTGACAACGTCACCAAGTCGAAAGCCCATATCATTCAAAGCTCTTTGCATCAGGTCATGCTCTAACCCTACTGACGTACTGTCTGGATACATGTAAGGCGGATTCCCGAACCCAAATACACCTTTCACTGGAGAGCGGTAAGGCGAACCATCTAACCATTTAGATAGAATTCGGTTCTTTTTACTTATATCAAACGTTGCAATCTGTTGATTCAATAAATTAAGTAGCTCATTGTCATTTGAACGAATAACCATGGCTGCTTTGATGTTCTTCCAGCGATCAAGTACATGGTTGACCGCTAAATTCTCGACTCCGCTTTTATGAGCAAGATCCATTGTGGTCACAGGCTCAGCCAGCAAACCATCAACCGAGCCGTCTTCTAATGCGCGAATAGCATCAATGGCCGTATCGAACTCAACTCTCTCAATCGAACTAAGCTGCACGCCAGATCGCTCCAGGTCGATACTATCTCGAACCATGGCAATTCGCCTCTTGCCCTCTTGCTCAATTTTATTGTTGAGGTGATCATCGGTAGGAAGAATGACGGCAATTTGGTACGAGATATAAGGATCAGTTTGAAGGAAACGTCCTCCTTCACTGGGATCAAACTGTTGAAACGGAAACACATCGCCTTTCCCGTCTAACAAAGCTTGCTTTGCTTCAGAGTGAGAGTCCACGCTAATGAAATTAACTTTGACTTTAAAGCGCTCTTCAAGATCATTAGCCCAGTCACGAATGATGCCATCAACTTTTCCATCATCACCGATAAATGAGTAAGGATAATGACTAGACAGCGCAATGAATGTCACTTCAAGTTTGGTATCTTGCCATCGGTTTGCTTCTTGATCGGGTGCCGTTTCTGCATTCACGCTTGTCACAAAACTCGTCAAGGCAATGAGCAGAAATAGGGATTTAACGTAACGATTAATCAGCGCAACCCAACGATCACTCATCTCTAAATTTCTCTTTAATTGCTAGAATCTCAGGTAACTTCAGAAAAAACATATCGACGATAGTCGGATCAAAATGCTTGCCTTTCTGTTCTTCAAACAAGCTCAGTGCCTCATCGACACTCCAAGCTTTCTTATAAGGACGCTCTGCTGTCAGGGCATCAAATACGTCAGCAACGGCCGCAATTCGTCCAACCAATGGAATATCTTCGCCGGCTATCTGGTTTGGGTAACCACTGCCATCCCACTTTTCATGGTGATACTGCGCGACTTGAATGGCCATACGCATCAGTTTGGAATCGCCCTGCCTACCAAGGATTTCAACACCGAACTCGACGTGTTTCTGCATGGTAGTCCATTCATCGGCATCCAATTTACCTGGCTTCAGTAACACACTGTCAGGAATGCCAATCTTGCCAATATCATGCATTGGCGAGGCATCACGCAAGGTCTCGGCATCTTCGTCTGTCATGCCCAAGGCTTTGGCTAATATCTCGCAATAATGGCTCATGCGCATAACGTGCATGCCCGTCTCGTTATCTTTAAATTCAGCCGCTCTACCCAATATGTTGAGCGTTTCCAGTTTGCCGAGATTGATCTCTTGGGTTTTCTCTTTCACCTGACTAAACAACGCGCGTTGTTGGTCATAAAGAGCAATATGGGTTTTTACACGTTGTAGTGCAATTTCAGGTGTAATTGGCTTCGTTAAATAATCAACAGCACCTAAGGACAAGCCTTTTACTTCGGCTTCAGGGCCAATCTTCGCGGTAACGAATATAATGGGGATATGCGCAGTATTTGGCTGAGCTTTCAATTGACGGCACACTTCGTAGCCATCGATGTCAGGCATCATGATATCAAGGAGAATAAGGTCTGGCTGTGGCACCATCTTCGCTATTTTGATACCGATAGTACCGTTAATCGCGACCTTAACTTGATAGGTATCTTTGAGGATTGCCGTTAACACATCTAAGTTACTTGGGGTGTCATCCACGACTAACACTATAGGTTTACGACTCATTGACACCTCGTATAAAAATCAAACAGTTATAAACATAGTGTAGATGGGTTTTCGTACCTCTCAACATGAAAATGACAAATGATTGTTAAAAATGAAGAGTCGATCTTCGAGTGACATCAAACTAACGGTTTGATCCTCGTCTGATGTCAAAAATACGGCAGAGATTAGCGTATAACACAAGAGGGAATATGCTTTCTTGGACATATGAACCATACGAAAAGAGCTCCTCATATGGGAGCTCTTTTCATTTCGGCAACTAGGGGGTTAAGCAGACTAGAGACCCAGAAATCTAACGACCTGAATAATACATACAGATTCGAACGCCATCGAACTCGCGAATCTCAAATGGGATCTCGTAGATCGATTCCATTACTGATTTTTCAACCACTTCCGAGACCTTACCCGACTTAACCACTTGGCCCTTCTTCATCGCGACAATGTTATCTGAGTAACAAGAAGCAAAGTTGATGTCGTGAATCACGATCACCACCGCTTTATTAAACTCATGCGCTAGACGACGCAGCGTCTGCATGATCTCAACCGAGTGTTTAATATCAAGGTTATTCAGAGGTTCATCTAAAAACACATAATCCGTATCTTGCGCCACAACCATCGCGATAAACGCCATTTGACGCTGACCGCCACTCAACTCATCAAGGTATTTGTTTTGAATGTCGGTAATGCCAAGGTGCTCTAGCGCTGTATCTACGATCTTATGATCTTCGTCTTTCAAGCGACCCTGTGAATGCGGAAAACGACCAAAACAGACCAACTCACGAATCGTAAATCGCATATTGATGTTGTTTGATTGTCTTAACACGGCAAGGTGCTTGGCTAGCTCTTTGGTATCCCATTCAGCCAGTAATTTATCGCCGATAACGACCTCGCCCGCATCACTTTCGGTTAAGCGACTCGCCATAGAAAGCAGTGTACTTTTACCCGCACCATTTGGGCCAATGATAGAAGTCACTTCTCCTTTCGGGAACATAGCACTGGCATCATCAACCACGAGTGACTTGCCATACTTCTTAGTTAAACCTGTTAATTTAATCACTACTTACTACCTTTACTGAATTCTGGTGCGTAACAACAAGAACATAAAATACAAACCACCGACCAAGTTAATGATCACACTCACTGTGGTTTCAAACGCCATCACTTTTTCGATAAACCATTGGCCAGAAACCAATAGCACGATCGCCAACAAGCTGCTTGCGATGATAAGCACACGATGCTGGTAAGAGCTGAATATCTGACGAGCTAAGCTCACGGTGATTAAACCAAAGAACAACACAGGGCCAACCAAAGCAGTCGATACCGCGACCATCACTGACACAATCACCAAAGTAATTTGAGTCAGTCGCTTGGTGTTCACCCCTAAGCTTGTTGCGTTATCGACACCAAGCCAAAGCACATCAAGCTTAGGCGCTAACAACCACAGGCCAAGCAAGCTCAAACCTAATGGAATAAGGCTGAGGTAAACCAGTTCGCCTTTCACGTTATTGAAGCTTGCGAACATCACATTCTGCAGCACCGCGAATTCATTGGGATCAATCAACATCGCAAGGAAGTTCGCTAAGCTCGAGAATACGCTGCCACACACGATGCCAATCAGAAGCAGTGTGAATACGTTATTTCGCTTGCTCTTAAAGTAGAAATGGAACAGAGCAAACGAGAACAAGATCATCACAGTTACAGACATCGAAAAGTTTGCGATTGAGTCAATCACCCAGAAACTGGTACTGCCAAACACAAACAGAAGTACCGTTTGAACCAGCATATACAAGCTATCAAAGCCCAAAATGGATGGGGTTAGAATTCGATTATTAGTAATGGTTTGGAACACCAATGACGATGCAGAAATCGCCACCGCTGCCAACACAATTGACAGTAGTTTAGGTAGTCGCAGAGACAAGAAGAACTCATAGTTATCCCACGTAAGTCCCTGCCCCACAAATACTGCCGCCATACACAAAGACGCGATGGTCAGAATCGCAATTTTTACTGAATCACGCATTCGACTTGTCTCTCATGATTAGGTAGATAAAAATCAAGCCACCAAAGATGCTGATTACCATCGAGATTGGAATCTCATAAGGGAAGATGACGATTCGAGCTAACAAGTCACAAACCAATACCAAGATCACGCCCCAATAGGCTGTCCAAGGCAGAATCTTCTTCATGTTATCGCCCATCATCAGCGACACGATATTCGGCACGATAAGGCCAAGGAATGGGATAACACCAACAATCATGACCACAGAAGAGGCACAGATAGCGACCAATGCAACACCAATGAAGACGATCTTCTGATAATTCAAGCCGATGTTTTTCGCAAAGCTCTCGCCAATACTCGCCGCACTGAACTGACTCGCGAAGTAGTAAGCCAACACACAAGCAGGCACTGCGAGGTAAAGGATTTCATAGCTGCCCTGCAACACACTCGCAAAGTTCGCCATTGTCCATGCCGACATGGTTTGTACTAAGTCGTACTTATAAGCAATAAAGGTTGTTAGAGACGAAACAACGTTGCCATACATGATGCCAATCAAAGGCACCAATACCGCGTTCTTAAACTTAAGGTGTTGTAGAAAGCGGACCAATAGCATGGTTCCGAGAACCGCAAACGCGAAAATGAAACCTAAGTAGCTCCATTGCGCTGCATTGCCCAGAACCAGAATACCGACTATGTACCCAAGCATGGCGCAGTCAATGGTGCCCATAGTCGAAGGCGCGGCAAACTTGTTCTGCACGATCTGTTGCATGATCAAGCCAGCGACACTCAAGCCCGCACCGGCAAGCACAATCGCGAACAGTCGAGGGATTCGACTAACAACATAAATAGAGTTGGCGTGTTGGTTGCCATTGAAGAAATCGCTAAAACTGATCTCAGCGACTCCAATCATCAATGACATAACGCATAACACAACAAGAAATACAGCAGCGGCAATGGGTTTCAACATAGAAATAATACTAAAGGTAGGGCTCTTTGAGTCCGTATGAAAAGTGAAAAAGGGCTTATAAGAACACTCTTATAAGCCCGAAAATCTGATGATTAGTAACTATTGAATCGTACGCTCAATATCACCCAACATTCTGTGAATCGCTGTCACGCCACCACCCGCCAAATACCAAGCACTTGAATCAAGGTAAACGATGTTGCCTTGCTGCGCTGCAGGTGTCGCCGCAACTAATGGGTTATCAAACAGCTGTTGTGCGCGACCTTCTGATTTGCCAATCGCTTTTTCGCGGTCAAGAACGTAAAGCACTTCAGGTTTTGCGTCAGCAATGTATTCGAACGAGATTAGGTTGCCGTGAGTCCCTTTAATTGGAGCGACTGTCGCACTCTTTGACTCCTCGAAACCAAAATCATCAAAAATGATCGAGAAGCGACTGCCCTTATTGAACATCGCAATGTTGTTACCGTTGTTCATCAGCATCATTGCAGACGTTTCGTCAGACGCGACTTTGTCGTTTACCGCCGTGATAGACGCTTGAGTCTCTTTAATGATCGCTTCTACTTCAGCTTGCTTACCAAAGATGTCACCTAGCGCACGCCAGTTTTGCTGAGCATCAGCCCAGTATTTATCACCTTCAATAGAGAACATGACCGTTGGAGCGATTTGTGCCAGCTTGTCGTAAACCTTAAGCATACGGTTTTCCGCGATAATGATGTCAGGCTTCAACATGTAGATAGCTTCAAAATCAGGTTCACTCAATGATCCTGTATTTGCTGTCGTTTCTTTGTACGAAGCTAGGTAATCGGGCAGCAAGCTATGAGGCGCACCAACTGGCTGTACACCAATTTGATCAAGCACATCCAAGCTACCAAAGCCAAGTACCACAACGCGCTGTGGTACTTCAGTAAACTGCGCCGTGCCCTTTACGTGTTCAATGGTCACGGTTTTCGCTTGAGCGGTCATCAGTAATGATGATGCAAGAACGATGGCAAGCCCGCTTAACAACTGGCGAACTGAATTGATTGTTTTCTTCATGTTTCTTCCTTTGCCATTGATACTAACCACCACTCATGACAATGAAAGTCACATTACTCATAGGCGAGTATGGTGCGTACACAACGGCTAAATAACGATAATTTAAAGTCTGTCATTGCTTTGATAACAAACCCGTAACGCAAGTGAGAACTATTATCAATTATATTTGCGTTAAACTGGCGGCACAACAACTTTATTATTCAGAAACGTAAAAGTGAGTATTCATATTTTGCGTAGTCAGGAGAGATACTAGGCATCAGAAATAACAAAAAGACGCGAAGAGGAAAATGATCATCAATCTGAAGAATAAACTGATGGGGAAAAGTGCTCGAAAACCCTGAAATTACAACGCTAAACTCCAGAATCACAACGCTCAACCTCAGAGTCACGAATTGAAATTTACAATGTAAAGATCATATATAACAGAGGCTTAATCATCACTAAATTAGCTGAACAAATAAAACCACTAATGACAAAGAACACAAAGCGGTGCAAAGCCAAACATCGGTCAGGTATCATGGTCAAATTATCGGTCCTTCGCTCATTTAACTCTCAACAAGCGACGGCAAATCATTCAAAAATATTTTTAAATTTAATTAAAAATAGAGTTGCAATTCAAAAAACTAGGCGTATAGTGCGCCACTTGGCTCTAATCTATAGAGCTGTTAATGCTAAAGTAAGTCCAAGTTCCTCAAAGACAGTTCTCGATTTCCTCGTTACACCATCTCTGCGTCAGCTTTCACCTAGATAGTCATTCAATAGCTTTTAAATTCGATCCTCACTACCGATCTATCGTCATTTGCTCTTTTGCTAGCGAAGTCAAAATAGATCGATCACTTAAATATAAATGTAATAAACACAAGGCACAGTTATGTCACGCAGAACAACACGACAAACCCATTGGTACCAACTATCACGCGACAAATCAGTCAATAAACTAAAAGGTAATAAATGCTCAAGATTAAAATAGACTTACACAAAGAAGAAATTTCATGGGTCACAGAGATTCGACAGCTCAATAGCGATATACTCCACCGCCACATATTGCCCAAGCTACAACATCACAGTTATCTCATCGATTTTGAATTTAATGAACGAGAAAGCATCGGAACTATTGTTTCAGGCAACGGAAACACCCTAGGACATTTCACACTCCTATAGCATTTCCCATAGGCTACAAAAAGAAACACCGTTTAGTCCCAAAGATGTAAAAGATATCACCCTCAATTCGCTCTAGCAGAACAAAATAGAGTAGAAGTAAAACAGAACAGAAACCTAGCCCTTTTTGCATTTCACACGCGGCTAACGCTAGCTAGGTTATCGTACTTCTATTGAAACCAACTTATATCAAACTCTGAATCGCCAATGAGTCATTATCATTGCATTCATGGACTAATAAGTTAACGGCATCGACCTTAACTTCTGATCAAGAGTATATAAGTGTTCTCCAGCTTGCATGTGTTGAGGGTAATCACTGAATTTCTCACGATTCTCCTCATTCATCTTACATGTCTCATCCACCAGCATTAATTTCCAATACAGCTTTGTTGTATGCAGCATAGCCAGTAAAGGTTTGAATACCTCTTTTTCATAAGCTTGAATCAATTCTTCAATCAACTCATCACGTTCGTCTTCACTTGCAATTGAACCATTAGTTGCCGACAACACTTTTTGATACTTCAGATTTTGTTGCAACTTATCCATAACCGTTTGATTTTCTTCCGCTAACTCAACAAGTTTCGACTTAATGATATTTACCCAATTGGCTTGGCTCAGTACCGCGTCATCAACACTGGTAAAGTCTTCTCGTATCTGTCGCTCCACGTCTTTTTGAGCTTTCTTTAAAACGGCGCGCACCTTTTGAAAAGGCAGCTGATATTCCTTACTTAGATCGATAATCAGTTTATGAAAACCACCATTTGGAAGGTGTAAGTTTTCCTTAAACGTCACCATTGCAGCTTCTTGCTGATCGGTAAGGTGAGTCATTCTGTTTCCTATTCTTTATCACTTATGGTGCTGAGCCCGCGATCATACCACTATACAACCTCATTTTTTCGGTAACTTGATCAGTTACACCTCGCTATGCCGTTAAATTCTCTCAACCCTTTCTCTTTTGGCTAGTTATTAATCCATATGGCATGAAATGGTAAATCTCTCTCTGCGAAAGTTCGTACATTACGTGCTCAGGGTATATCGCCAGACAGGAGTCATTACTTACATATGAAAGACAACCGCGAGAAATGAGAAACCATATGACCTATTCAGAATACAAAGAATCCGATCTGCATAAGTGCGTTAGCGTTGGTGCAGAAGCAACGGTATCAATCGCCAAGTTTACCGTTAAAGCCACTACCCTTTTATTTCGATTTTTCCGCTGGCTTGTCGTATCGGCCTATTCATATGTGATGAAGTAATTCTGTATTGGAGTCGTTGTTTTCATTACGACTTATCCAAATACTCAAAAGCGCGCCCTATTAGGTCGCGCTTTTTTTATGCTCCGATTTTTGTAGCCAGCTTTTCCATGTCCGTTTTTTCTAGATCTAGCTTGTGATGCTTAAAGTACATAACCAATTTTCTATCGTCAGTGGCGTTAAATGGTAAAACTATGAATCGAATAAAAACCATACTACACCTGTTCCAACAAAACAGACTTCTAACTTATACAGGTACTAAAATGAAAAAGATTGCACTTAAAATTGTAGGACTAACGGTTTTGGCTTCTGCGCTAACTGGTTGTATCGGCAGCAACGCCGTAACAGGGAAAGTGATGAAATTTAACGTTGAAGTTGTCGATAACCGCTATGCTCGTGCAGGTGTAAACTTCTTATTAGCGCCTGTGTACGGTATTACAACCGCAGCCGACTATGTCGTATTCAACTCACTTGAATTTTGGACAGGCAAAAACCCAATCAGTGGCTCACCACACGTATTTGATACAAAAACAGATACACACTTCGAAGTGAACGACGACCTAGACCCAAGCCTGAAAGAAGCACCTGTAGGGCCAATTTCAAACAATCGCACGATTGAAACGGGTGAGATGATTAAGATTGACGAAAACACGGTTCAAATGGACATCGTCTATACCTCTGGTGAAACGGCAACTCTGACAGGTATCAAAGAGGGTCAAAACGTTAGCTATTACATGGATGGTCAGCTTGTGTCACAAACGACCATAGCTGAATTAGAGAAGATACAAGGCACTGAAGCTTAAGGTTTGTAGCTCACACTAAGGCATAAGATTCGTAGCCCATAGGGAGTTCAATCTCAAAGCTAGGTTTGACTTTAAAAAGCGTAAAACAGAACAAGCCCGGCAATTGCCGGGCTTGTTTGTATATGATCTATTATTTGTATCCGCTCTATTGGGATTGAGACTGTGTAAGCCGAATACTCACCAAACTCGCCACCATTATGGCCAAGTAAAAACTGCCGATAATGGATTCCATAAACACAAAAAACTGAGCAATAGGCAATGCTGGTGATATGTCACCATAGCCAACCGTAGTCAACGTGATAAAGCTAAAGTACATCGCATTAAACAAATTGGTTAGCCAGATTTGCTCTTCTAACCCATTAAAGGCGTTGGGGAATATTTCTAAAATCAACAAGTAGATGGTCGACCAAGCGAACCCCAACAACAAGTAAATACAGATCGAGCCGATAATGTGATTGGGTGTTACCGTTTTTGCTTTCATCACCTGTTTTAACGCCGAGTAAATGTGTGAAAATAAGAACACAGCCAACGCTGATAGCGTCACTATCGACAGGTTATAGCCTTCCAAAAACGAAAACACACCAGACACTAGCGCCGTAATCAATAACAGCCCGTACCAAGAGCGATACAAGGCTCGCTCTTTATGGATACCAACAATTGAACTCGCCAGAGTAATGATGATGAGAAATAGGATTGTTTTTTGGCCTTGCGGATAAAACTGCTGCATCACCGCGCAACCAAAAAACAACACCAACAGTGCATAGAATAAGAAGTAGAAGTTGTCGTCTTTAGAGACTGGCTTCATCTATTTTTCCTCTGCCTCTGCTGGTTTTTTCTCAGTTTCTTGTTGGTTTTTCTCTTCAAGCCCAAGCCACGCCATCATCAGCTCATAGCTTAAACTCAGTATCACAGCACCAACAAACAGACCAACAATTCCCGACATTGCCATTCCGCCCAGTGCGCCGAGTAAAATAACCAACATTGGAATGTGAGAGCCACGGCTCAGTAGTACTGGCTTCAAGATAGCGTCACTGCCGCTTACCAAAATACACCACACTAAGAACAAGCTCGCCGCCAGTGTCGATTCAACACTGAACATGTAAATAATGGCAGGTAACAAAGCAAGAATCGGCGGCAACTGAATAATAGCGACCAGTAACACCGCTAGCGCCCACAATGCCGCGGCTGGAACACCCGCGATAACCAAACCAATTGCCGACATGATAGATTGAATCACAGCAACACCAATCACACCTTGCACAACGCTGCGCACAGTCGATTTAGATAACTGCACAAGCTCTACGCCTTTGCCATCCGTTAAACGAACCACTAAGTGAGTCACACCGGTTTGACATTTTTCGGCATTACTCATGAACGCACCTGCAATGATGGTTGAGATAATAAATTGGACAAAACCACCGCCCAATGAGCCTAAGATCGATGCCATTTTAGAAGCAAATACCTTAAGTTCGTCTGCATACGTGATAAACACGCCCTCTATATTCGAAGAAGCATGGACCAAGGCGGCATAGACTCTTTCGCCAACTAATGGGATATCTTGCAAGGACTCTTTGGGTTTCGGCAGAGACAAGGTTCCGTCCTGTAGCCCTGTCATTAGGTCCGAAGCGCTAGTGTAAATACCGGAAGAGAGCGCAACTAAAGGAATGAGCAGTAACAGTACTCCGATAAAGCTCAGTAACGCGCTGGCTTTTCCTTTCGACATTCCCGTCTTATTTGAAATGGCGACAGCAACTGGATAGAGCGCAGTCGCAATGATCGCCCCCCAAATAACCAATAGAATAAATGGGCGCAAAATCGAGAAACACCAATACACGAGCATGGCAATTGCTGCGATCTTGATGGCAGCGTCTATCGCCTGTTTTGAAAAATCATCGGTTAACTTCATGAGACATCCTTGTAAGACATAATTAAGGCTGATTTTGTAGGAACTTCCAATTCCGAGTTTCTAGGAATAAAGAAGCCAAAATCATATATATACCAATTAACACTAATTGGAATATGCGTATAAGAGTGTTGCTATCGATGTCGCCTGAGCTCATCAAAGTGCTACCGACAAGTACTAACAACGTACTAAATGCAGTGGCGAAAATTGGCGCTTTTTCGGGAACCGTATAGATCTTCTTGGCGATCACAATAGCGACCAAGCCTATGAATAAAGAGTAGAAGATAATATTAGGAACAATCGAAAGGATTGAAAAAGCAGCAATCGCCAGCAATCCCCCGATACCGTTACTTATCACCAGAAAAGCGCTCAACTTTATCGACTTCTCTGACGTAATCATCAACGATAACAACGCAATGAACATCATTGTCAGTAAAGCTTCAGATATTTGAAAAATAAAGAAAAAACAAACCACTGGATAGGAGATAATCATCGCCCTAAAGGCCGCATACCAACGCTGTTTCTTTTCGAGTTGTGCAGCAGCGAAGCCTGAGAACTCCGATTTAGGCTCAGGAAAAAACACATGCACTAACGCAAAAAGCATGACTGAAACCACACCAGAGGTCGCTAAGCCAGAGGCCAGCATTACTGACACGCCGGGGTTATCAATCGCCATGAATGGCAACATCAAGACCGCAATCAACAGTATGGTGGCGAACAGGTTCCATTTTGGGTCGACAAACAAGTAGTAGCCCCAAAGCATCATTAGCCCCACTAAAATCAGCAATGGGATTGGATAATGGGTAATTCCTCGCGACAGCAATAAACCTAACCCCATTGTTACCACAACGGCCAAGAGCAATTCGTAGACCGTTTCCTTATGGAGATTTGGTTTATCAATTAAGAACTTAGCCGTGAACACTGGCGCCACAAACGCAAGTGGCCAGTTTATCCACGCCGCCAAGAAAACAGCCAACGTGACCCCGACAGTAAATCGCAGGATCCGTTGCTGTGTTTGTTGGTCAGGAATCGGCTTATCGGACATAAGACAATACGCTAATCAAACGAATCCATACCTTGCCTATCGCGTTGAACACAAAGTTGTCACCGCTATAAACAATCACATCCGCTTGGCCACCCACTCGGAGCATGCCTGTCACTTCTTCATTATCAAATTCAATGGTGATAGGAAGCATCTGTGTTTGGCGCAACCAACCCGTTTGTTGGCTAGCTTGAGCAAGCTTACCTGCTTGGTCATTTTGCCCCCAATCAACACCCCAATCGATACTACTTACGCGCCCTTTTACCACTTTGCCCGGTGCGAAATCTAACGCCACTTCAACTTCATCACCAACAGCAACGTTACCTAGGCTGTTCTCACGATAATAAGCTTCAATCCAAATATCTTCGGTTGAAACAAAGGTCATGATTGCTTGCCCTGCTGATGCATAGAAACCTTCAGACAAACTAAAGTTAGAAACACCACCTTGTGTCGGTGCGGTAATCACGGTGCGCTCTAGGTTCAATTGAGCTTGTTCAAGTGCCAACAACGCCGCTTTCACTTGGCTATTTTCTTGGCCTTCTTTACCCATTTGTTTCTTAGCACGGTCAAGGTCAGCTTCTGCATTAACAACCGCAGCTCGAGAGGTCGCTAATGCTGCTCGCGCTTTATCTGCATCCGATTTAGAAACCACACCTTTGTCGGCCATCTCTAAAACACGCTTGGCTTGCAGTTTGGTGTTTTGTCTTTCAACAATGGCTGAGGTGAGTTTCGCTTGGGCTGAAGCAATGCTCGCGGTTTGAGCGCCGACATTTTGGCCTGCAATCTCTAAATTTTGCTCAGCTTGTTGGACCGCTATTTGGTAATCAGACTCATCTAAAATGGCTAACTTGTCGCCCTGATTAACGAGTTGGTTAGGTTGAACAAGAATATCGAGTACTTTACCCGACACCTCTGGCTTGATTGGAACGATATAACCTTTTACACGAGCATTATCAGTAATAGGGATGATTCGGTCTGAAATGACACTGAAGATCAACATGAATGCAACAAACAACAGTAGGTAGTTTGTGACCTTTCTTACTTTATCTTTTCCATTTTCTTGCTGGCCAACTTCTTCATTGGCTTCTTGCTTATTCCCTTTGGTTTCTGACATGGGACTCCCTTCTAGATAACTAAGATCAACAAAATTAATACTTTAAAAATAAACCCAGCGATGGAAAACTCAAGTAAATAGGGTTAGATTTAGTAAACAAAACGTTGCAAATGATATGCACGTCTAATAATGCAACAATATATACAGGATTGTATTCCAATGACCACTAGTCACTACCAAGTCCCGGTAATTCAAACGAACTACGCTAAAATTCTGGTTCAGGTTTTTTCTGACTATGGTCTTGATTTACATCTGTTGCTGAAAGATTCCGGTTTACCACCCGACCTTATCGAATCAGAAAGTGATTTTGTGCCATCGGAATCCATTAAGCGTTTGATTTATCTTACATCGGCACAACTCGGCGTATCTCGGTTCACCGATATTCTTGGACTCGCATTTCGACGTCGAATCATCCCAAATGTCTTGCATCAATTTACCGAATTCGAAACCATTGGTGATGCACTAAAACAGATCAATTCAATCTTTGCCTACGACTCCCCAGGCAGCAAAGTCGAGTTTATTCAAGAACACGGTCAGAGCTGGTTTTGCCGTACTGCCCCGGAAGACAATTCCCCTATGTTTCAATGGGGAGAAGCTTTTGCGATTACGTATATCATTGAATTAATAACTATTTTATCCCAATCGCCATGGTTACCTAATAAGGTGCGTCTGCAAGGACATGACATCGATGTCGTCAAAACACTGGTGCCAAGTAGCTGCCAACTGTTTGTTGATCAATCGTCGACGGCTGTACTTATTCCTGAAGAAATATTACAACTCCCAATTCGCCTAACCTCTAAAGAACTCAGTGCTAAACCGACACTGATTGAGTGGCATACCAGCTTTACCGATAGCGTTTATGAGCTTCTAAAGCCGTACATGAAAGAACAAGATCTCTCTCTTGAAGAAGCCGCTGAGCTACTCAACTTTTCGGTGCGAACGTTCCAACGCAAACTCAAAAATGAAAACACCACATATCGAAAGATCAAAGAGAACCTGATGTTTTCGGTAGCTTGCGAACTGATGGAAGAGGGCCATACGCTGACCTACATCTCTAGCCAGCTCGGTTACACCAACATATCTCATTTTTCTCGTGCGTTTAAGCGTGTGTCTGGTCTTACTCCGAAGATTTACCAACGCTCAATCTCGGCTTAGGCTCCGCTCGATTGATTAACCAAGCACGGCCTGCATCTAACCAAGGGCAATTGGAGTAGCACAGCCTGGGCTAGAGCTACACACTCTATTTCGCCCATTACCTTTGGCACGATAAAGCGCCTTATCCGCGCTGCGATAGGTCGCTTCGGCTTGTGCCTGTATTTCAGACACACCACTGCTCACAGTCAGGTTCAATGTTGTTCCTTTGGCAATCACTTCTTTCAATCGATACATCGCCTCAAACGCTTCTGCCAAATTAGTTTCGGGCATTAAGATAGCGAACTCCTCGCCGCCGACTCGCGCGACTATGTCGGTGTCCCGACTGTTATTTCTCAACAGTTCTGCGACCTCTTTCAACGCTGAATCACCTTGGTCATGACCATGATTATCATTGATGGCCTTGAAATGATCTAAATCGATCAACGCCAAACAGGAATGTGTATAACCATAGCGCTCCGCTAAGTTTGAATAATGGTTAAGATCTTTATCAAAACGGCGACGGTTCCAGCACCCTGTGAGAGAATCTGTGTCCACCAACATTCTTAATCGACGTTCTAATACTTTGCGTCGACTAATATCGGTAAAGGTCACCACATATTTATTATTGTGCGACAGTATTTCAGCTAACTTTTCGACAACCACATTCACAGTAAAATGTTCACCAAGTCGACTGACTCCACTCAACTCACCCTTCCATCTCTGGTTTTCCTTGAGTGAGCGAGTAATGGTCGATATTAAACTGCTGTTATTCATAAAACAGAGATCAGAAATCGGGCGAGACTCGACTTGATTAAAGGCATAACCTGAAACTCTAGAGAACTGTTGATTGACTTGTATTACCCTCAATTGACTATCGAGGATGATAAAACCAGCGACGCCATCAATGATCGCTTCCGACAAGCTATTCTTGCTTTGAGCCATTTCATGTCGATATAGGCGTGCAGTAATGAGGGTGCTGAGCAAAAACAACGCGCACACAGAAAAAGCCATGACTGCCGAAGAAGCCATACTCAATAACCACAAGCTAACTGCCATATTAAGGGCAAGTGTAGACACCACGTATAGCGGCATTTTTCGGTCCAAACTTAACTTATTCATAGTCTGCTCTAGTGATGGGCGAATGACTATGATGGCTAAGTTTTCACTAAGATATTTACCATTTTACGACACATACAAATTCAAATTATATGAGTACCATTAAGATCAACAATTTATGCTAATTATTGAGTAAGAATAGCAAGCTACCGCCACTGAGTGAGCTGCCATAATTGAAGTTAATTCCAATCCCGAAGTTGTCAAAAAAGTAAGAGTCATAAGGCACATCAAATACTAATCCTGCCCCAAATTCATAGTAATAGTGCGTATCTAAAGGAGCCGTCAAATCACCCGCGACATCGATTCTTGTTAAGTTATAGTGGATTTGAGGGTTATTCAGCGACCAAGCATCGAGCGCTACATTTTGCCTAAACTCGAGTTCATTAATGAATCGCATCCCTTCTGGGTTACCGATATCGCCATCGCTCGCTTCGCCCCAGCCTGTTCCATAAAAGTAACGAACTCTTGAAGACACATTCCAACTGCCCCACTCCTTTGGTTGCAAGTATTGAAGTTTGACTGAAGGTTCTGCAACAAGCGCCCATGCTGATGTATTCAACGCGTAACCGTCTAGCTGAGATTGAAATGCTTGAGAGTAGCTGTTGTTGTATTCGTATTTATTGCGGTAATAGAGCAAGTGAGTGCCTAATCCATAGGCGATAGACCAATGCTGGTTTAAATGGTTTTGCCCTCCAAAAAAGCCATACAGGCCCAATACCGAGTCTTCATTTGGGTTAACACGACGGTCAGGAGTCACACCTGATGAGATCTCAATATCCTGTTCAGAAAGCGCATAAGACCCTCGCACAGACCAAATAAGGTCGAAGTCAGGGTCATCCGTTTTAATCACGGAAGAGTAAGGGATGGAGCCCACACTCACTTGGCTTCAAGTATCGATGGTTTTATCTGAGCCAAAACCACTGTCGTTTAAATTGATAAACGAATTAGGATCAAAATCCACAAAGCCAATTGAAATAGCATCGCTGTCAGTCAACGCAATTGACACAGAAAATATCTTCTCTAAGCGGTTCTGAATCAATTCATTGGATGCATAGGCCGAGGAAGAACTGAGGCCCATTAAGAGCAGAATAATAGAACGGGGATAGTGCGATAGGGGTGAAAGCATTAAGTTGACTCCATTCAAACTTATGCTTCAAGTGTAATTGGTAACTTAACTAATTCAATCAGAGAGTTAACTGTGTGGTTGATACTGCTCTCAGTTCCAACTGCAAGAGCGTTGCTAAATCGATGGCCCCCCAAAGTTCTTCTACGTCTTGGATTCTAAAATGAATAATCATATGTGCCTCTGTCTAAATTGGAGTCTTATCTTGGATCATTCTTAAAACCCTTACTTACCATAATGCGCCAAACTGACTTTAAGACTTGTTTCGCATATAAAACAATAAGCGTTTGAAAATTATAGGATTAACTCCTAAGTTTTTTATAACCCTTTACTCAGGAAGAAGTAGATGAGCAATATAGAAAAAGTATACGGATTTAATACGCCCCAACGACTATTTGTCGGATACACGCTTGCGGTACTCGTCGATTTAACCGTTCTTAATTTTTTTGATGAATACTGGGACTTCGTCAATATCGAGTCTTTCACCATCTCATTTTCAGCTGCGATTCTGCTCCAGCTATTGCTCAAATTGTCTATCGGTTTAGAACATAAGCTGGCTGATTACTTCAAATCTAAACCGGGGACTGCGCCTAAGATTTATCGTGGTTTATCCAGTTACGTCATCTTAGTAGGTTCTAAGTTTGTAATGCTGGAAGCCATCAATATCTTGTTTGGCGACAAGGTAGATTTCACAGGCCCTTGGAATGGTGTGGTGGCGTTCTTCGCTGTGGTATTCACGATTTTGGTCGCAGAGATTATTGTTTCAAAGATCTACTTCGCACTCGATGACACGCCCAAAACAGAAAAAGCATAGCCGCTTTTCATACACACCTAAGACTACAGACCTAAGACAAAAAAAGTGAGCCAAACAGGTTCACTTTTACATCTATTCTTTACGTTTCAGCGATTAACAAACAGAGAAGTTAGATAAAGACTCTCGCTCTAACACCAAACACCCAAGCGCTACTTTCATTGGAGAACGCAGGATCCTTTATGTACTGGATGTCAGGCGTTACTTGGAAATGGTCGCCAAACTGCATGTTGTAGTAGATCTCCGCAGTCCATTGCTCTGTGCTACCACTTATTGCTTTCGCATCAGCTGCAAAAGAATCACCATTCACTTCTGCCCAATTAAGTGCCACGCCTAAATTGTTGGTTGGTTTTCCTAATCCAAAGTAACCCATACCAACAGAAATCGATTTATCGTAAAGGGCAACGTCCCCTTCAGAGAAACCACCACGTACAAACGGCATCACTTGATCAGTCATGAACTGACTCCATGAAAAGTTAACGCCCGAGCCACCTTCCGCAGCAAGGCTATTACTGTGGCGAGTATCGTCACCAAAGTCCCAGAACGTCACATGGAAGTTATCGGTATAAATCAGTTCTTGTGAAGCCGTCCAACCTAACTCCAAGGTTGTAAAGTAAGACGCATCACTACCAAAAGCGCTATCAAAGCCATCAAAAATATCATCTGACTGACCATTTGCATCAGCGATACCACCGACCACATAAAAGTTTTCGCCTAGCATATGACCGGCAGAAAGGGCCAATACACCGTCATCCGGTAAGCCCATCGCACCTGAGCCTGTCGAGAATGCCAAGTTAGTAAAGCCAGACCACGGGCTTGCTAGAGCGTAAACATCCGCATAGTTCGTTACATCCTGCCAACCAACGACAATGGTGCCTTTGCCATCATTGATTTTTTGCTTCCAGTTTAAGTCCGTAACACGGAACCCTTGGTCACTGTATGCAGGGCCAATTGCACCAACATAGCCAAGCGGGCCGAATGAATAGTCTTTTGGCGCAGTATCACCATAGGCATGCCTATGTTCCACCTTCCAAACCAGGCTACCTGAGTTCTGTGTGTCCTTACCTAATAGATGCCATGAACCGTATAATCGTGCCACACCCGACGATGCATCAACGCTATCGCCGCCAACCCCATCCCCAGAGGTCAGCCCCAAAGCAAAGTAATCTGCACCAAATGTAAAACCATCTTCAGCTAATGACTCCCTCCAAGATTTCTTTTGTGCTTTCTGCTCTGCAATTGTATTTTCAACAGAATCTGGGCCTTCAAAGTTAGCGCCGTAAACAACGCCGCTCATTGTGCTCGCTGCCATCACAATTGCCATACTTACTTTAGAGAATCTTGAGTTCATCATGTCACCAGTGCTTTTTAAGTTAGTTTTATTTTATTCATTACTCACATTGAAAATTGTCATTTGATGACAACCATTAATTTTCTTTTTCATAATAGTCTTCGATCATCGAAGCTTTCATTTCATAACCCATAGTGAGGTTACTTTTTCCATCGACTAGGAAGACCTCTTCAGTCACTTTGTTGGAGCTAAAGTCACCTTCTACCCACACTGGATACTGAACGTTCTGTACCTGAAAGCCTTCAGGGAAAGACACGCGCACAATCTGGTTTGCAGGTGGTGGCGGCATGTGGATACACGCACCCGCCACAGGCACTAACAGAAACTCTGTTGCTGTCATTCCCTCTGAGAACTCCAGTGGAACGATGAAACCGGGAACTCGTACTTTCTTGCCATCAAACTCTGTCGTGATAGCTTCGGCGTTTGCTTTCATGGTTTGCATGTATTCGTCACGCAGTGCGATCACTTCGTCTGCGTCTACACCCTGCTCTTTTAGCGTTTGTTTAAATAATAAAACCTGTTGTTGAGCTTGCTCTTCCTCTGATGCACTCATTGCTATCACACCTTGTAATAGACGCATTTGTTGATCGGTGAGATCCGGCATTTCTACTTTCATTTCGTGAGACTCTGAGTTCAGATCTTGCCACTCAAGATTCATCGCAGTTTCAGCAAAAGTAGGAAAAGCAACGGTCGTCAGTGATACCACTGACAGGATAAGAGAAAGCACTTTTTGCATAAGGAACACCTTGAAGAGAGGTGACCTACCCAAATAGGTCACCCGTTAAAGCTTAATTTTTAACTAAGTTGTCGAACTGAGTTACAGCGTATTTTTGTAGACTTTGCCATCTTTCATGATGACTTTAATGGTATCGATTTCAGGGCTACGCGGCTCTGCATCGAACCATTTTTCGTTTGCCCCAATCACTGACAAGTCTTCAAGTGGGTTGCCTTCAACAATAATGATATCGGCGTATGCACCCGCTTCAATCACGCCTAACTTACCCTCTGGGTATGGGTCCATCACGCCAGATAACTTAACGATCTCACCATTTACCGATGTCATGCCTTTCAAAGTGAAGAAGTTACCTAATTCCTTACCCGCTAGGAAGATCGTGTGGTCGGTTTGTTTGATACAAGAAACCACGTCACCGACACAGTCTGTGTGGAAACCCCATTTCGGTTGGTACTTATTTACATTCGAGATGTAGTCTTTGAATGCTTTGGTTGCCGACTCCGCTTTACGCTTAGAGGCAGGGTTCGAGTTGATCGCTTCGATCTGCGTCAGGTAAGGTGAAAACGCGGTCATGTTGGTTGTGATGTAGGCGTCTTTGTCTTCCATCTTGTCGGCGATATCGCCATCGAACATGAAACCGTGCTCGATCGTTTTAACACCCGCATCCAAATTACGCATGATCGCTTTTTTACTGTAAGCGTGAGACATCACGTAAGAGCCATACGCATCAGCAATTTCTACGGCAGCTTCAATTTCTTCCGCAGACATCGCATTCAGCTGCCAAGGGTCAAATGATGATGCAACACCACCTGATGACATGATCTTAATTTGCGTATTGCCTTGCTTGAAGTTTTGGCGAGCAGCCGCTTTAATTTCGGTAATACCGTCGGCATTAAAGCTAACGCTATTTCGCGCCATACTGGTCGATGAACCAAAGAAGTGTTGGTTAGCCGTGGTTAGGTTACTGAAATCGGCATGCGAACCCGTCGGGCCTATAAACGCGCCTGATGTGTAAAGTCGTGGGCCCGGCAACATGCCAGAATCGATTGTTTTACGTAAGCCAGTATTCAAGCCACCAGCATCACGCCACGTGGTGAAACCTGATTGAAACGCAGCGTTCGCGTTGACTGTCGCTCGCGCAGCTAACTCTTCGATCGTTCGGTTGTTCTCGTGGTCGCTTAGGTTACCGCCGTTAAGCAATAAGTGTCCGTGGCCTTCGATTAAACCTGGCATTAACGTTTTGCCTTCGCCGTCAATCACTACAGCATCACCAGCCAATATCGGGCTCGCAGAGATTTGTTTGATAAGATTATCTTCGACTAATACATGATGGTCTTCGTACAATTTGTTTTCAGTACCATTGAATACATCGACGTTAGTAAATAGCGTTGATGCGGCATTTGCAGAAAGAGCAAATGAACACGAAAGAGCAACAACAGAGAGTTTTAAGCCTGCATTTTTCATTTATACACCTTGATTCCGTTTATGAGTGGAGTCCACTTCCCATAACGATTCCGTAACTACTAATGAGTGTCATGAGGTTTCAAAGGTGTTTTTGTCAGCCGCGATAATCACAAAAATCTAATCAACATTCCGGGAAAAGTCGAGGCAAAAACAACTCATCAACATTCAATAACTTAGTAGTGATACTGCCAGTGTTCAAGGTTGATAAATGGCCATTTGGTGACAATAAATAATTATGCGTTCAGGCTCCGGTTTCTGCTTAATAGCTGGAGTTTTTACTTATTGGCTAGAGTTTCGCTGCGGAGCTATTATTGCCGAAGCTCTTACTGGTAGCTTGGTACTGTTGCTTACCGACGTTAGCTGTGCTCTTTTCGGTACTGTCTTGGCGTCATGTTCATCTGTCGTTTGAACGCTCGGGTAAAGTGGGAAGAATCGGAATAGCCCATTTTCGCACCTACTTGCGTGATCGATAGATCTGACTGCTTAAGCAATTCTAAAACCTGCTCAAGAACCATCTCTTCAATCAAGGTTTTGTAGACCACCCCTTCACTTTCCAATCGACGCTGGATCGTTCTGACATGAATATTCAGAATCTCAGAAGCTAAGCTAATTGGGAGTTTCCCCATCGTGAGATAAGGTTTAATAACAAGCTTAAAAGCGCTCAGGAATGAGCTAGGTAAAGGCTTAGTGAGATCTGGTACTTGAGCAATTTTGGGTAAAACAATCGGCGCAAGCATGATATCTTCAGGGATCTCAAAGGCAGTGACCGGCCTATGCGTATAAAACTGAGCACTGCCCATTTGTGGTAGAGATTGAAAGCATTCGAGATCGCCATTCTGAATGCCAACCTCAGACGGCTTCCAACGCCCTTGCGTTAATACTAAAAGTAGCTCGTTGATGAAAATGACAGAGAACAGCTCAGCGAACTTAAACCAAGGCGCGTTAGTAAACGGCTTCTCGCGAACCAACCACCACTTGCCTCCTGATTGCTTGGTATAGACATTCGCACCATTGGATACGAGCTTCAGCTGCTCACCAAATTGGTCTAGCGCGCTTTTCAATGAATCCTGCTGACTTAGCTTAGCCACAAACCTTGGTACATAGGTTTGCTTGCAAAAACTCCACATAAACAGCGAAAACTCTTCTCTCGACGCAGATTCCCCCATAATCTTGACCACGTTCTTAACCGTTGTCTCAGGGAGATAATCGTAATGGTCATTACTGGTGAGAATATCATTAGGGATTTGGGCACTGCGTAGTAAGGTGTAGATTTCACCATCAATATGTTTGAACAGTTCCGCGAACAATTCGACTTCTTTCTTATCGACAACTGTCATTATCTGAGGGGTATTTGGCATCCTTTCCCTTATCTATTCGTTCACGAACTCAAATTATCACCTTTTTTAAGATAGCAGAACAAACGCCGCGTTACCTAGACCTACTAACCGGATGTCTCCGTCAAAATAACGAATAAACAAACGGTTAGTAGCCAAACTCGTGTTTACTGACTTGGTAGATTACTGAACGGCTAAGTCCGCTCTGCGTACCCAGAATGCTCGTATATGATCATAAATCAGATTAAACACAAACGCGTAAATGGTAATAAAAATGGTCACGCCGATATCCATTAAAAATGCCTGCCAAATCCCCACATCAAGTAAGTAAGCCATCACTGGGATCGTCGCCACCAGCAAGCCTGCCTCAAATAGCACGACATGAAAAACACGTAACTTTAGCGAACGCTTTGATTTTTCACCCGTGAAGTAGCGATCAAAAATGCGGTTGAAACAGTAGTTCCAAATCATGGCGATGGTCGCAACAACTATCATGGTTCCTGATAAGGTATTCACATCATGATCGGTAAATATCGCTAAGCCTATAATTGATAGTGTTACGGCCAGTACTTCAAATAACACAGAGTGGAACACTCTTTCTAACGTACTCATACATTCCTCTAAATAATCTATTACGTGTTGGATTGGTCGAGATTATGTCACCTGAAATAATAAGAGAAAGTTAACAGCCATCACGAATAGTGATAGCTTAAGTATAAACACCCCATTTTGAATTGAGCGAGAGATAACATGTACAGTTTTGAGCAACTAAAAGTCTTCGTCACTGTGTGTGAAAGTGGCTCTTTCTCTGCCGCCGCTCGCAAACTGAAACGCGCTCAGTCTGGAGTCAGCCAGTCGATCGCCAACCTAGAAATTGCCATCGACCAAGAGCTGTTTAACCGAGAGAAAAACATCCCCGTTTTGACCAACACAGGTAAAGCGTTATTACCTGTCGCTAAGTCGATTCTCGACCAACAAAAGTACTTCGACCAAAAAGTAGAATCGCTCACACAAGAAGATGAGCACGAACTGATCATTGCGGTTGATGAAAGCATCATAGATAAGAATTTCATTAAGATAATCAGCTCACTGGCCGATCAGTTCCCAATCACACACTTCGATATTATTACGACCTCAACCTTCGATGTTGAAGACCTGGTGAGACGTGGCGAAGCGCAGATTGGCATCATCTATGCGGATGGTGAACTTAAAGTGGATATGGACTTCTTCTTACTGGGCCAAGCCCGCTTTCTTACGGTTAGCTCCGCCACCCACGAACTCAGCCAAATGTCGGTAGTACAAGACTCAGATCTAAAGCGTTACCGCCAATGTGTGCATCGAAGTTCAAAGCAGCGCGAACTGTGGTTCACCTATGGCATTAGCTCGATGCTTTGGTATGCCAACAACCACAAAACGATCATCGATCTCGTTGAACAGAACGTTGGCTGGGCAAATGTGCCTGAAATGATGGTGATGGAAGGCATTCAGAAAGGCGATCTCGTAGCACTGCCAGTGGCACACGAGCATGGTGGTTGGATTACTCCAGTGGGTTGCTTAGTGTCTCGCAGCCATATCAATGGCCCAGTGTTAACAAGTTTACTTCAAAAACTAAAAGGCCACTCATTAGAGAACAATCAATGGCAAGCCAACTAATCTCCCCCAATTCTTGAGTTCAGCCTATTTTAGCAACTGAATCCTAAGTCAATGACGGTGGTGTTTTCTCCAGCACTACCTCATTTCCGCTTGTCGTGCCGATAAATATCTTTGTCGTCTGGATAAAACACCTTAGTTGATGTCCAAAAGTGACCTAACTACACTGCGATCCCAACCGGGTGTGTCTTTTCAAACGAATTTAGACAGACCCAAATCGCTCTTTAACACCACTGACCCAACTTCAAATCTCCCAGATAAACGCTCTGTCTTGCAGTCGCTTATGCCGGTTTCAAATAGATCACTTTTGAATATTGATTCGCACCCAGTTTATGAGCGCTCTTCGAGTGCTTTTTTATATCTAAATGAACCTTTTGGAAAATTTGTCGTGAACGTTTTAAGAAATATTTGCCCTGAGAAAATGGGTAAAGAGCGTAACAAACGAGAGTATGATTTACGCGTACTTAATTGTGTCAGTGAAAGCGAGTATGAATCGCGTATGGCAGTTTGGAATAGCTTAACTTTGGTTGCTACTCCGTCTGTTTCAGAAACAAAAGGCTTCATCGATGAGGCTTTCAACAAACTTCAGCATGACTTGAAAGAAGCGAGCCGTGAGTTATCGATTAACTACACAGACTTCATTGCAATGGCGCATGAAGAGCTCAACTATATTAAGGTGTTTGTTGCTGATAAGACCGCACAATACGGTTGGTATGCCGCGATCGTTATTATGATCATCGGTACTGTTGCTTTATGCGCTCAGTAAACCAAACTGTGTATTAAATAAATTGTCTTAAAAGCTCAAGCGATAGGCCAATTTAGCCTTTCTATGAGCCTGTTCTTTAACTAGAAAACAAATGGTTAACCTCATTTGTTTTCTAGTCTATAACCCCTTCACTCTCCCATCAGAGACAACAGATCCCGCGTCGCTTGTTTTGGATCTTCAGCGTGACATATCGCAGATACCAGTGCTAACCCATGAATACCGCTCTCAACTAACTGCGGGATGTTCGATTCGTTAATTCCACCAATACCGACAATCGGTAGCTTCGTTGTCTCCAACGCCATTTTAATTCCATCATAGCCCCAATGTTTCTTAAGATTTGTCTTAGTCGGTGTGGCAAAAAGCGCACTGAGGCCAATGTAATCGATCGGCAAGCTATCAGCTTCTTGTAGCTGTTGTTCAGTTTCAATCGATAACCCAAGAATCTTATCCGGACCAATCAACTGACGTGCTAACTCTGCAGGCATATCCGATTGCCCTAAGTGCAAACCATCGGCATCGACAGCCAATGCAGCGTCCACTCGGTCATTGATGATCAGCGGAACACCTGAGCCAACCAAAATCGACTTTACGGCTTGTGCTCGTTCAATGAAGGCTCTTACATCCCCATGTTTCTCTCTTACTTGAACCATAGTGACGCCACCAGCGACCGCTTGTTCAACCACAAACTTAAGCGTTTCTAAATCTTGCTGGTCATCCGTTACTAAATAGAGCTTATAAGGGTTCATATCGTACCTTTGGAGTCGATGTCTAAAATTGGCGTTATACTATTTTACCGACAAATCGCATCATGTGCATGGAAGTTAATACTAAATTAGCTCAATTACACACGCACCATCGAATACGCAACTCGTTGAAAGCATGCCGAAAAACCTGAATCTTTTAACTAAAGCGTTACTTATTACACAAAGTATTCACTTCAAGCATGCCCAGAACGCTGTTTTATGAAATACTCCGCTGTGAAGGAATCAGGTAAATATAGGGATAGTTATGCGCCACCTTTCTATAGCGTTTAAGATCAAGCTAGGTTATGCCATCTGCTTGCTCTTTTTCGTCATTTCAGGCTTTGTGAGTTACAAAGGTATCCAAACCTTGTCGAACGGCTTTAGCCAATACAGTGAGCTCAGCCAAAAAGCGACATTATCAAGCAACATTCAAGTGCACTTTCTTCAGATGCGTTTAGCTTCTGAACGTTACTTAGAGTCATTGGATGAACAGTACGAAACGAATTATCAATCAAGCAAACTTGCGATTGATGAACTGCTCTACAACTTAATCCAATCCACCACCAAAACCGATAGCCTAGCTAGCCTGCAATTAGTGCAAGACAGTGTGGCGGCGTTTGATGTGGCTTATGGTTCAATGAAACAGAGTGAGCTTCTCATAGACCAACTGGTCAACGTTGAGATGGTCCAACGAGAAACCAACGCACTGAAAGCGGCTCAGAGTTTGTTGTATGAGTCATACAATAACAATGATCCTAACGCGAGCTTATACGCGGGCATGTTGATGGAGAATTTCCTCGCAGCCAAGATCACCGTACTCAGTTATTCAAACAACAATGACCTCAAAACCTATGAAGCGGGTAAAGATATCTTTGAATACGCGCTACCAGGTATTGAAGGCGATATTGAATCTCTCAAATCATCGCCTTATCAAAGTGAGCTGATTGAAGACTTCTCAAACCAACGTGAAGCGTATGCAAAAGGCTTTGAGCAAGTTCATCAACAGATGCTTGAGAACACTCAAAGAACCGCTAGCCTTGCCTCTATTGGTGACAGCTTAGCGATTGCGGTCGCGGATGCTCAAAGTATTCTCGAGCAACAGAAACAAGCGCTCACGCCGGTACTGCAAGCCAGTGAAAAACGTTCAGTTCAAATCATCTTCTTGCTAACGGGTGTCGCTTTAGTTATTGGCATGACGAGCGCCGTTTTGGTGACTCGCTCTATCACCAAAGGCATCGCACAAGTTAAACAGATCACCAATGAGCTTTCTCAGGGCAACCTGAATGTGGAAGTGAACATTGAGAGCAAAAATGAGATTGGTGAACTGCTGACTAATATGGAGATCACCATTGAATCTCTGCGCGATATTGTTGGCCAAGTGAACCGCTCTAGCGTGCGTATTGGTGAGATGTCGGAGTCACTCAATCAAGTGACAAACAACAGCTCGACCAATGCAACACAATTGAACAGTGAAATGATCAACATCTCTTCTGCCGTTGATCAATTGGCTTCAAGCACATCAGAAATTGCTGCAAGTGCTAACCACGCGTCTCAAGTTGCCAACCAAGCAACCGAGAATGTCGCGATGGGACTCAAAGAAGTAGACAAAACACTGCATGAAATTGGCAGCGCCGATGAAAGCATGCAGGTGAGCAGCCAAAAAGTGACTGACCTACACAAAGAGTCGATGAATATTGGCGCCATTCTTGAAGTAATCAAAGGCGTTTCTGAGCAAACCAACCTACTGGCATTGAACGCGGCTATCGAAGCTGCGCGCGCAGGTGAACAAGGTCGTGGGTTTGCTGTCGTAGCCGATGAAGTAAGAACGCTCGCTAAGCGTACCCAAGATTCAGCTAGCCAAATTGATGAACTCATCACATCGCTACAACGCGGCGCTAAAGATGCGTTAGAGTCGATCAAAGAGAGCCACAGCACTGTTTCAGATGCTTCGACTCAGGCACAACAAGCTTCTCAAAACTTGCATGTGATTAACCAACACATCCAAGATCTGAATCAGGCTAACAGCCAGATCGCAGTATCTGTAGACGAGCAAGATTGTCTGACCAAGTCGTTAGGTGAAAACGCGCAAGGTGCAAATACCATCGCACAAAGCAACCAAGAGTCGGTCAGCAGCATTTCTGGTGCCGCGAGTGACTTAACCGAGGTTGCTCATCACCTAGAGAGCCAAGTAAATCGATTTAGAACCTAGCTGACTTTCTGTCTCTGTTATTTAGAGCCTCGTTTATTGAAAACATGGCGAACACGGTTTATATAATAAGAAAGCCCTCAACACATATGTGTTGAGGGCTTTTTAATAAGCTACGAATGCAGATCTAGATTGAATCTACTGAATCTTCAAACGTTGAATCAGTGTCTCTTCATCTAGTTGATACAGCTCATCGAGTAAGTTCATCTGCAAGCTACCTGGGCCACGTGAGTTTTCAGCTGCGATTTCGCCAACCACGCCCAATACCGCTGCGGCTGCCAAACCACTTTCATCACCAACAGCAGCAAATGCGCCAGTCAATGCCGTTAAGGTACAACCCATGCCCGTCACATACGGCATCATTGGGTGCCCGTTGTTTAACGTCACAACGCTGTCTTTAGTGACAACGTAATCTGTCTCGCCAGAAATCACCACATTCGCACCGTATTCAGCCACTAAGCATTGCGCTGCGCCTAATGCAGCATCACTGCTATCTAGTGCATCAACGCCTTTGCTCTGTGCTTGCTCACCCGCTAACGCGATAATCTCAGACGCGTTACCACGAATGATCAACTTATCGGCTAAGCGTGCAATTTCACGAGAAGTCTCGGTACGCAGCGTACTTGCGCCACAACCCACAGGGTCAAGAACCACCACCTTGTTGTTCGCGTTCGCTTGCTCAACAGCAAAACACATTCTTGGCGTCCAAACACTGTCGAGCGTGCCAATGTTGATCACAAGCGCGCCAGAGAAAGACATCATCTCAGCCAGTTCTTGCTGCGAGTGCGCCATGATAGGCGAAGCGCCAATCGCCAATAACGCATTGGCCGTATTGTTCATCACGACGTAGTTGGTGATGTTCACAACCAGTGGTTTTTGCTCTCGTACTGCGCGCAACGATTGGATGATTTGTTCAGTTAGCATGGATAAATCCTTATTCGTAAAAGTCGCTTTTAAGCCGAGGTTGAGTCATTAAGTGCATTCAGCCCTTGCTGCCAAAAAGCCACTTCCATACGCGTTGCCGTTTTGAAGATATGAACGATGTTCTGACCGCGCTCGCTGTTGATATCAATTTCAGCAAGCAGCTGATTGAAGTATTCTGCGCCCGATGCCACGCCAGATTGGAACTCTTCTCCGCCGTAAAGCTGAAGCCAGCTCGCGTATGGGTTGCCTTCTAAAACAGTATCGCTGCTTTCTAACAGCGCTTTACCGATCACAGCGTAACCAATGGAACACGGAGCCAGTGCCGCATATAAGTCGACAAGATCACCCGTCATGCCTGCATCCAGAACGTAGCGCGTGTAAGCAACTGTACCGAAATCTTCCGGCTCATTTTCTAGGTCAGATTCGGTTAAACCCCACTGACCACAGTAAGTCACGTGGTGAGAGATTTCAGAATCTAGCAGAGCATGAACACTTGGCAGTGCACGACGCATATCAGCCAAGGTTTTTGCCTTGTAAATCGCCAATGCATAAGCGCGAGCATACTGTTTTAAGAACAGAAAATCTTGCTTCAGATAATGCAGAAAACATGGTTGAGCGAGCGTGCCGTTTGCTAGCGTTTTAACAAAATCATGCTCTGTGTAGTCTTGCCAATCTTGTTGACAGGCTTGGATTAAGTCTTGGTATTTCATGAGATTCCTTAATCAAAAGTCGGTACGTAGTCAGCGGCTTTTGGTAGTGATTTGATGATGCCTTTGTCGAACATGAACTGTGCGTAATCGTCGTAACGCTTTAGGTCAACAGCAGAAGGGCGAAGTGCAAAACGAGTCAGCGTATCATTCCATGCGCGTTGGTTAAGTTCGTTGTTCAACGTATCTGGAGAGTACGCAACAAACTCGCTCCATGATTCTTGTGGGTGGTTCACGATGTAAGTTGTTGCTTGCTCCAATGCTTTGTTGAACGCTTTGATCGCTTCATCATCGTGCTGCTTTGCGTTCGCAACAAAGATCAGCTCATCGTAAGCTGGGACACCGTGCTCTTCTGGGAAGAACGCTTTTGATTTAAAACCTTCAAGGGCTAGCTGGTTAGTTTCGAAGTTACGTAGGCCACCCCAGATTGCATCTACCTTGCCTGATGCCAATGAAGATGAAAGTGCCCAACCGACATTGATGGTTTGCACGTCTGTAAACGCAACATTTTCTTGTGCTAGCATGGTGCCGATAGTCGCTTCTTCGTTACCCGCAATCGCAATACCGATCTTTTTGCCTTTCAGATCCGCTAGTGAATCGTTCTTTCCATTATCCAGTACCATTAGTGTGTTCAGTGGCGTCGCGATAAGGGTTGATGCACGAACCAAAGGAAGACCCGCTGCCACATCCATAGTTAAACTTGGTTGGTAAGTTACCGCTAAATCGACCTTACCTGCCGCAACCAATTTTGCTGGCGTGCTTGGGTCAGCTGGTTCTTGAATTTCAATGTCTAAGCCTTGGTCAGCAAAGTAGCCACGCTCTTGAGCGATCACAATTGGGCCATGGTTCGGGTTCACAAACCAATCCAACATCAGTGTCAGTTTCTTTTGTTCAGAGTCCGCTAGAGCATGACCTGAAACCAATGAAGCAAGCAGTGCCACTGCACCTATCAATTTTGTATTTTTCACGGTTAACCTTTCCTTTTGAATATTATTATTGTGTTTATAGAGCTAATTTTTAACGAAGTTTTGTTTAGATAAATAGCGTGAGCGAAGCTTTATTAAACAAGTGTTATCGAACCATTACTGGTTCTCCCAAGGGATAGCTTTTTTGAGTAACTTGTCTGTGATGAAGTAGAGCGAGATAGACAGCACCGCCAAGATAAACAAGGCGGCAAACATCTCATCAATGATCATGCGCGCGTTGGCCTGCAGCATTAGGTAACCTAACCCTTCACTCGAACCCACCCACTCCCCGACGACCGCGCCAATTGGGGCAATAACCACCGCTACACGAATGCCAGACGCTAATGTTGGCAGCGCAGCAGGCAGTTGGATATAACGCAGTAATTGCCATTTCGATGCGCCCATCGTTTTGGCAAGATCGAGATAGCCTGTCGGTGTATTACGTAAGCCGTCGTAGCAACATGTGGTCACAGGGAAGAAGATAATGATCGCCGCCATCACCACTTTTGAGGCGATGCCATAACCAAGCCACAGCATCAATACTGGCGCAATCGCAAACACAGGGATCGCTTGACTAGCGATTAAGATAGGTAACAGCCAGCGTTTTAGTGGTTCGAACATCAACATCTGCAGGGCGAAAAATAGCCCCATCGACAAACCGAGTAGCAAGCCAAGTAAGATCTCTTGCGCAGTCACCCATGTATGTTTGAGTAACACATCGTAACGTTCGATTAGCTTAATAAAGACTTCTGCAGGCGCTGGCAGAATGAAGCTCGGCATCTCGAAGATAACGACCACCATTTGCCACAAACCGAGAATCACAGCACTGCTGATAAGCAAACGCATAACGGGATTCATCTGGCGAGGACGTTCAGTGCTAGCCTGTATGTCGGTTGAACGAGCCACAGCTTCGCTTCGCGTTAGATCATTCATAGTCACGCTCCAACTGATCTAAGATCGCTTGTTGTAACTCAGCACATTCACCATCTAACACTCTTGGTGTGGCCGTGTTGGGCACAGATAAAGACTGAGCGTTCGCAGGGGTGCCTTTCAACACATACAAATTGTCCGCCAAACGCACCGCTTCTTGTGGATCATGGGTGATCAACACAACGGTTTTACCTTTTAGCAGTTCACACGCTAAACTTTGCAGCTTGTGTCTTGTTACCGCATCCAGCGCAGAGAACGGTTCATCCATCAGCACCACTGGCTTGTCTTGCATTAAGGTTCGAGCCAAAGCAACACGCTGACGCATACCACCAGACAATTGATCCGGCATCGCATTCGCGTAATCAGCCAAACCAACCGCAGCTAACAACTCGAGTGCTTGATTGGTTTGCAGGGCTTTATCAGAAGCTGGATTTTGAAAACGATGACTCAGGCAAACATTGTCGATGACCGATAGCCACGGCAATAACAAATCCTGCTGCGCCATGTAAGCGATGCGATCCGTTAAAGGCAATTCATCAGACGTTGCCAATGTGCCCTGACACTCCACCTTATCGTCCAGCAAGCCTGCCAGATAACGCAATACCGTGGTTTTTCCGCAACCACTTCGACCCAGCAATACCGTCCACTTACCTGCGTTTAAGCTAAGCGACAACCCAGATAAGGTCGCGTGCTCACTGTCGTTATAACGTAAGGAGGCATTGCTGAGCTGAACACCAACGGTATTAACGAACATTACCGTGTCCAGGGAAGAAGTGATTTACCGGGCCATGACCTTGACCGACTTGTAACTCATCAGCGTGAGCAATCGCCTGAGAAATGTATTGTTTGCCTAGGTCAACAGCGTCTGAGAGCGTGTTGCCCTGAGCCAAGAAAGAAGCAATGGCAGATGAAAGCGTACAGCCCGTGCCGTGGGTGTTTTTAGTCGGGAAACGCTTCGCGCTAATCAAGGCAGACGTCGTCGGGAGAATCAGTAGATCGTTACTGTTTTCATCTTTCTCTAAATGACCGCCTTTGAGAAGAACGGCTTTAGCACCTAGTGCGCGTAAATCTTCAATCATGCCCTGCATTTCAGCTTCGCTTTCAGGTACCGGCTTGCCTGTTAGCGCCGCACCTTCTGGCAAGTTAGGAGTAATGATGTCTGCCAGCGGAATCAACTCTTGCTTTAGCGTCGTGATAGCCGAGTTTTCTAACAGCAGGTCACCACTTGTCGCGACCATTACAGGGTCAATCACTAAGTGTTTAGGTTGGTATTGTTTGATTTTGTCCGCGACGACTTTGATGATTTGAGAATCAGCCAACATGCCGACTTTTACTGCCACGATATTCAGATCAGTGAAAACCGCATCTAACTGGCTAGCAACATGGTCGAGTGGAATAGGGAAAATGGCTGACACGCCTTGAGTGTTCTGGGAAGTGATAGCGGTAATTACCGAACAAGCGAAACTACCTGTCGCAGACATAGCTTTAATATCCGCTTGGATACCCGCACCGCCGCCACTGTCAGAACCCGCGATAGTTAAAACAATCGGAGTGTTCGTGCGAATCGTGTCTTCGGCAGAGTGCTGTAATGTTGAGGCTTTTGGCGTTAAATCTTTTGAAATAGAACTGTGTGTCATTGTCGCTCCTACTATCTTACAAGACGTAGGAGAACGAACACCGATCGAAGGAGAAGTCGCAATAGATTCATGAACAGTCTTCATGAGTGCAGACGTAGATCGAGTGCTTATAGTTCCCTACGCCAGTGTTAACTGAATCAGGTTCAACGGGTCTCGACTAACGATCTCAGCAAACACCAAATAAGGTATATGCCCCCCGACTATTGATAGCGATAGTAACAGCACTCTCACAACTGAGATACTGATTTTATTCAATTATAAGAATTACGCATGAATAAATTTCAATTAGGCACTACAAAACAAATACTTATAGCGTTCCTTTAGCTGGCTTCGACTGTATCAACAAGCACAGCACAATCAGAAACATACCTAGCCAACCTATAAAAGGAATCAGCTCACCGACAACGCAGACGGCAAGCACCGCTGCGACTACTGGTTCAAACAGAGTCAGCAGATTGGCACTGCTCGCGGTCACATGGCGTAAACCAAAACTGAAGGAGACATAGCCCAAGCATTGTGGGATTAACGTCAGATAACTGATGACTAATACGTTAATCTGCGAGGAAAACAGGTTCTCACCCGTAAACCAGAGCGTCGGCAGCAACAGCATCGCGCCGAGGCCAAAAATACTGCCCATCGCCGCTTGTGACTTAATCCCTTTATCTATCAGTGCTTTTGTCGCCCAAGAATAAATGGCGTAACACAACCCAGCGACCAGACCTAAAGCAATACCTAACAGCTTGAGATCATCACCGGATTCATTCGTCGATGAAGATTCTGAAAACACCAACAACCCAATACCTACCACACCAATCGAAAAGCTAGTGAGCCAACGTTTGTTGATATTATTCTTTTTGCTAATCAGACACTCTAACAGTGCCGAAAAGAAAGGTGCGGTTGCAATCGAAACCACGGTACCAACCGCTACGCCTGATAATTTCATTGAAGAATAGAAAGCTAAAGGATAGACCGCCAAAGCCAAAGCGCTCACTGTCAGCAGCTTCTTGTTCTGCAAAAGTTTATCGAAAGCGAATAGGATTTTTCGATACGCCAAGCCGGCTTGCATTAGGCCACCGACGCCCATAGAGAAAGCACCAATTGCTAATGGGCTTAGATCAGGAGCAAAGCTTGCAGCGGTGCCTGTCGTGCCCCATAAAATAGAAGCAAACAAGATGGCTAAAGTGCCCGTTTGGAATTCGTTAACGCGATTGATGGCAAGATTCATTTCTATTACCCAATTTTCAGTTCTGAAATAGATAATAGTGAAGATTGATAAAAGTTAGTTTGCCGAAAGGACGCTATTGTTGTTTCTAAAGACTGTCTTTCATTGAGCCTAGAAACGCCCTTGGAGACATGCCAAAGTGCTGAGAGAAGCGACGACTGAAAGCAGACACATCACTATAGCCCACATTTTCAGCAATCAATTGAACCGGTAAATCGGTATGAGTTAACAAGGCTTGGGCTTTCTCCATACGATAGCGAGTGATGTATTTAAGCGCACTGATGCCCAAGCACTCTTTGAAGCGTTTTTTGAATTGAGTGGGACTCAAACAGGCCGTTTCTGCAAGTTGTGGAATGGATAACGGCTGGGTGTAGTTATCCGCTATCAACCTTTGTACCGCCCGGATTCTTGGGTCGATGCTCTTACTCACTTGTTGTTGCTCTAACAGCAGTGAAAACACCTCCACGATTGATGACTCAATACCACTATCGACCTGATACTCCAACTGCTTCTCAACAAACAGCAAGAAGCTCATCAAAGGTGGTGTGATCGTGAAAACCGAGAGCTCATGCTCTAACAAGTGCTGCGGCAACTCCGCCATATCCGCGACAATAAACCGCGCTGCTTCATCCGCCTTAAACGCATGCGCTGTGGTTACCGGAATCACCACACATTCTCCCACGGCCACTTTGCCTACATACCCCACCATTTCGATATTGATACTGCCTTGGATCGGCAATACCAATTGATGATGGTCATCATGAGCATGAGTATTAAATTGCTTGGTGTAAGATCGAATGCTTAAGCTAGATTTCATGAGCAACGCCAGAGTAGATCGGTTCAGAACGAGTTAAAGCACGAAAGTACATGATTTGAACAAGTGAGTCACATCGAGTTGGCATTTGTTAGTACCCTAACCCATTCTAATGGCGATCAAAAAAGCCGCTCAAGCATCAATCACAATGCTCAAACGGCTTTTTATTAGAGTCTAATTAGCGCTGCCAAGAACCGTTAGCCAAACCGGCTATCGCTCATGATCTCAATCGCTAGATCACACTCGATTATTTTTGAAGTTGCTCTTTAGCCGCTTCAACCTTAGAAAAATCTAGGCCGAGCTCTTCAACTGCTTCTTTGATTAGCGCAGGGTTTTGCATTACCTGACCCATCAGCATTTGAAGTTTATCTTGAGGTAAACCAAGTTGGCTGATTGTCGCCATTGCTGCAAGAGGGTTCTCTGTCAACGTCTTGAAAATCTCGCTGATCTGCTCGTCGCTGATATTGTTCTCTTTCAACATTGCTAAAATCGGGTTCATTTTTTTGCCTTTGAAACACTAAATTAAATAGGAGCACAGCATATCATCTAGCTGTGCTCGATTGTACTAACAAGTGAAGCTTTGGTTTAACGCGAACTGTGCTTTTCCCAAACGCAAATAATGCTTGGGCTTAACGAGATTCCAATGGGTAAGAACGGTAGCTCCACATGCCATAAGTTCTTAGAGCATCACGGTAGATACCTAATAGCTCACCACTGCTCGCTTTCTTAAGATCTTCTAGCGGCTTGTCTGGGTAAGAAACCGTATCGAAGGTAATGCCCTGAGGACCCGTTTGCCAGCTCGCGATCTCAAACAGAGTTTGACCACGACGAACATGGCTTGCTGAGCTAATAATGGTCGCATGTTTAATATCATGACGAGCAAGCGCATAGCTACTGAACAAGGCATTGCCCACCGTGCTGGTCGCGTAGTTCTCTTCAATGATACGATCTTTGCTTACCCCTTTTGAGATAAGCCAATCCGCCATTAACTTGCCTTCAGTCTTGTGGTTCTTAGGCACGCCGCCGGTTAACACGATCATCGCGTCTGGGTTAGCTTTAGACATTGCTAATGTCGTTTCAAGACGTTCAATCAAGATCTCATGCATAGAACCATCAGGGTTAAGCGCGTAACCCAAAGTGACGATGGCACCGTGGTCATCCAATAAACCTTTGTCTGCCGACTCTTTCAGTGGTGTTTCTAACACGCGGTCAACCGTAGCAAAAATACGCTTGATGTCTTCTGCTTTGCCCTTGTTCAGGCTTTCCAGTTTCTCCATGTGCTTGTTGGATTCACCGTCATTGCCTTCAAATCTCTGCCAAACCGCTAGATACGCATGAAGGTCGACATCGTCTGGCGCAACCGTCAATGCTTGTTCAAATAGCTTAATAGCGCGCTCTGCATTCTTGTTGTAGATCTGAGCGTTCGCAGCCGAGATCAGCAAATCGGTACGGTAAGGTTCTAACTGGTACGCTTCTAACAATCGGTTGGTCACAATTTCCATGTTGCTTGGCATTTTAGCCGTGAAGCCCGCGTGTGAAATTCTTGCCGGAGACTTAAACGCCTGCAACGCATCAAGAAGTAGTTGGTCGACAACTTGTCGCTTAGTCACCAACTGCGCGTAATCCGCAGAAGCCTGTACAGCGCCATCGTTAGCAGCAAAAGAGTAAGGTGTTGCGCCAAAAGCGAGCATGCCACCAAGAGCGAGGGCGATAATGTTCTTTTTCATGGAAAGATCCTGTGTCGTTAAGTGTTCACATCAGATTTGCTCACCAATGTAAGCCGCCAAGATTAAAAAACCGTGAACCAAACCTTATTCTCCAAGGTTTATATTCATTTGTTGCATAAGATGTGGCTGCAGATCACGACTTTATGCGCCAGAGTAGGCTCAAATATCCAGATAGCTTCGAGTTATGAGGAACTCCCTTGATTACTTTGGAATATTTAACTTCGAATCCCACCTGCCTATTCCATCTAAATCCGTAAGTTTCGAAGCTCAACATCAAACTTAAATGTGCATTTTATGTTCATTATTTCAGCAACTTAAAACGCTATCTCTCTACAAGTCGACGCTCATTCACGTTTGCTCAACCAAGTTCAAAAAGCACAGAGTGTGATATCAAATCAGTCAATTCACAGAAAATTCAAAAATCAATCATTGAACGATCGTTCAAGTGATGCTTTAATAAATGACCAATACAAGGAGTTACCCCATGCTTAAGTTCTATTTTCACCAAACACCAAACCCAATGAAGATCGCTCTGTTTTTGGAAGAGACAGGCCTAGATTTTGAACTTGTTCCTGTCGATACCTTAAAGGGTGAGCAGCATTCACCGGAATATCGCTTAATCAATCCAAATGGCAAAACGCCTGCGATTGAAGACGAAGGACAACGTGTATTCGACTCTAACGCTATCCTGCTGTACCTATCTGAGAAAACAGGCAAGCTAGCTGGTCAGCCAGAAGACAGAGCTGAACTATTATCTTGGATGATGTTTATCGCCAGCGGACTTGGTCCATACTCTGGCCAAGCAGTACACTTCCGTCATGCTGCGCCAGCAGGCTTAGATTACGCGGTAAATCGTTATCTACGCGAAGCGCAACGTCACTACGAAGTGTTAGAGAAACATATGGAAGGCCGTGAGTTTTTCGTCGGAAATGAGTACACCATCGTCGATGTCGCGGCATGGGGTTGGATTGATAAAGCACCGGTTGTGCTTGGTGAAGAAGGCCTAGAACCTTACCCGAATTTGAAGCGCTGGTTCGATGCAATCAACACTCGCCCTGCTGCACTCCGCGCCCGCGAAATCGGCAAAGGCATTGAGTTTAAAACCGAACGTGATGAAGAGGCGCTTAGAGCGTTATTCCCGTCTAACTTCGCTGAATAGCAATAATAGCAACAAGAACAGTAACAAGAACTCTATTACCGACACTCACCAGTTAAGCGTTCAGAACATGAATACGAAGCTCAGTTCCGTGCTGAGCCGTATTGTCAAAACTGAGCTTGAATGGTGAGTTAGGCTCATCCTTCAATCAAGTTCGCCTGTTATAAAGCAATTCTTATCTATTTCCTTTAAAGCCTTTAGAAGCAGTACCGATTCTCGATTTCAAGCGTGTAGAAACAGACGTTGCGCGAATACGACCAACCACTGTCCAGAAAATAACAAATTGAGTAATGAGTAAGGTCAGCATCTTAAAAGAACCTCATTTCTAACGGCTTTGACTGCTTGGTTTTTCGCCTTTTATGGATATAAATAAACACTAACTTTATAACTATGATTGTCATGACTAACTCGATGATGAACAAAGGGGCGCTTATTCTACAAATTGAATGACATCAGACATCACAGAAGGCTTACATATCAGTTATAAAAATATAAACAAAAGATAAAGTAATATTTATCAATAACTTGTCACTCGGACCCATAACGACCAGGTTTGTTGAAATCAAAAAAGACTTCTATTCATTTCTCATATTATAAAACGATAATCGTTTGATGATGCGCACATTCAAACAACTATGCACAATAACGGCTCATCACAATAGAGGTCGTTATGCCGAACTTTCTAGTCCATATTTTTAATACACTAAAGCAATATGACTTGTTGCTTGCCCTTGTATTTGTTCTTGCCTATTGGCTTCTCAAGCGCTTTATTTCGACAACCGTTATCAACCTTGCACAGGTAAAGTCTGTCGCATCGACACGAACAATGTTCATCATTCGCTGCTTCAACATTTTCTCGTTCATACTGCTGTTTGCGACCTATATCATCGTCAGTGGAATTGGCTATGGGAACTTCACCATTTTCATCTCGTCCTTGGTGACGGTTTTTGGTGTCGCCTTCATCGCCCAATGGTCAATTCTGAGTAATATCACCGCGAGCTTTCTGATCTTCTTCGTATTCCCTTACCGAATTGGCGATTCAATAATTGTTGCAGATGGGGATGATATCGAAGGAAAAATCCTTGAGATTAAGATGTTTCATACCCTAATCAAGCACCCAAGCGGTAACTTAATTGCTTACCCAAATTCTCTGCTGTTGCAGAAAAGCGTAACTAAGGTCTTAAAGAAGAACTCTCCGCGTACAGAAAGGCCTCGGTAACCGAGGCCTTATCATGTAGTAGAGAAACGAAACGCGTTAGTTAGCTTTTGATTGCTGTATCTAGTGCGATTGCTATTTCCAGTGCGGCTGCTAATTCTAGTGCTACCGCTTTTATCTGCTTTTAACTTTCACTATTTACCGTCAACATCGAGTTTGACGCCCTGAAGTTGTTCAATCAGTTTGTCTAAATTACTGTCAAAGAACAACGGACCGGCTAGCGTCAATGCAATCGGTGAAGAGGTATTTTGTGTCGCTTGCAGATACAACTCTTTGGCACCCGTGATATGGCCACGCGCCTCTTCTGCTTTAGCCATTAACAGATAAGTCAGAGGGGTATGTTGATTGTAAGGAATCGACAACAAAATCTGTAACGCCTTATCAGGATCACTTTGAGACAGCGCTAATATTGCGTTCGCTTCACAAACACGAGGATTGTTTCCTCGCTTAAGAATGGCAGACAAAGATGAGGAATATTGCTCGTTCAACGCCTTAATTCTAGGTTGAATATTTTCCTCATCTTTAGAGAAAACCGCCAGCACTTCACTTATGTAACTCACTGAAATAGCATAAGCGTTATCTGGAGCCAGCGCTCTGGCCTCTCGAAAATGCTTAAGCGCCATATCAAAATCCACGGTGCTATAAGAAACCCCAGTCGCAGACATCAACGCCTTAACCGACTCTTTATCCTGTGGGAACACAGAAATATTGCGCTGTAACTCTTCTTCAGGTACATCGATATACATAGCACGCAATAGATCGTCGATCATCGCTGGAAACGTCTCATGGAAACGAGCAAAGTTGGTGGAATAACGACGATTTAAATGCACGCCTCCCGACGCTCGGTTGACATACTTCACCAATAGCCGTGTTTTCTTCCCGTCACTGCTTTTCGCCGTAGAGATATTAAACTCAATCGCGGCCAACTTCTTATGCTCATCAGACTTAACCACTCTGATATTGCTATAAAAACCAATATGTTCAATCAGCTTAATTACGATCCCATAGAGCTCTGGCTGTGCCTTAACCTCTTCCGTTACATTCAATACAACATAACGAAATTCATAATGACTTAATGAGTGAGTCGAACTTGCTTGCGAAGGGCTTTGTTTGTTCTGAGAAAACCACATATATGATGATTGTAAAACAATGACAACCGCCAAAAGCGCCAGTATGTAATGCAGCTTTCTACTTCTTGGAGAATTTTCTGATGGCTTTACATATCTCTCTTCCCGACCTTCTCTTTCGACAAACTCTTGGGTTTCAAGCGTTGCTTGGCGTTCATTAACATCAAGCTGCTCAGTTTTTTGGAGAGCAGGTTTTTGGGAAGCTGGTTTTAGGAAATCAGGTTTTTGGAGCTCTACTTTCTCAACTTTCACTTCACCATCAAATCGGTAGCCACGCTTTGGAACGGTAACAATATAACTACTTGTCCTTTTACTGTGTGTTTTCAGAACTTTTCGTAGTTCAAATACCGCCTGAGTGACAACTTGATCAGTTAATACACTGCCATTCCAAACCTCCTCAATTAACTCATCACGCGTATGAGTCAAACCCGGGTTCAAACATAAGAACTCAAGCAATTTAGTGAGGCGGTTATCAATCGTAATACACGAATCAGCAAACTGAATCTGCCCTTCGTTAGGCATAAACTGCCACTCATCTACGATAAAACTGATGTTTTTCTCAAGCATTCACGTTCACTCACTCTTTATGGCTCTTCTTATCGTCTAAACATAGCTGCAATCCAATGATTTTGCTGATAATTTCGACCTGTTGTGTGTGATTTTTCACAATTTTCGTTTCAGCCGACATCATTCAGAGGCATTTCCATAAAATTCACGGCGGTTATCGTGAAAACCCAGAACAAGAAAAAATTAATACGAGTTGCCTTAAAATTTTCTCAATTAAAATGGAGCCTAACTAGCTGTAATAATTAACTTTATATTTTCTTGATATTGAAGTTATGAAATTTTATGAACTGGTGAGCTTTACGTTATGTCAGTGAATTACAAAATCTGCATGATAGCTCCACACCGCAAGTGAGGGGCGACATGCAAACGAGAGAAAGGCATAACGTTCCCTGTAGTCACTTGCAATAAGGACATAAGAATTGATGTAGACACATCACCCGCTGAAGGATTAGGGAACATTAGTTAACCTTTATATTAAGAGCTTTAAACCATGAAACTGAACAAATTTATTCTTCCTATCGCTGCTATCTTCTTCGTAACTCAAGCAAGCGCTGACCCATATATTGGTGCTAGCTACCTATATTCTGAGTACCAAGCTGAAAGCGACAATACAGATTTCAGTGATGAGAATAGCGGCTACAGCCTTTACTTAGGCTACCAGATTAATGACCTACTATCGGTTGAAGCTGGATACGCGGATTTTGTCGATACACACAAAGACTTCGAACACATTTATTCAGATGCATGGTTAGCAAGTACAAAACTAACACTACCTATTACGATTTTTGACGTATACGGTCGTCTAGGCATCGGTCACTTCCAAAGTAACCTAGGTGATACAGACGACATTTACTACGGTGTGGGTACGGGTGTTACTCTAGGTCCTGTTCGTGTTGCACTGGAATACACAATGTACGAAGCAAAAATCGTAGACAACAGCTACGCACTAAGCGCTGAATTCCGCTTCTAATAGGGTAATCATCAAGGCTCCCTAGCCTTCCCTACACAATGAACACCATCAAGCCTCTGACATACCATCAGAGGCTTTTTGCGTTGAATTTAAAACTGAACGTGATGAAGAAGCGAAACGAGCACTGTTTCCTTCGAATGATGAGACGTAGAAGAGACTTGAGGTTTAACTGTCCGAAATTACAGGGCACCTCAAACACATTTCTGGACAAAAACGCGTTAAACTCAAAACTCTAATTCACTTAACTGATATTAGAAAAAGTATCTTGAAACCTTAAAGCTGAGAGGTTGCTACGGCGACGTTGAACAATGAGTCTTAGATCTCTAATCAGTCACGTTAGTATGGGTGAAGCCTGAAAATGATAGACTTAGAAAGCGTATGAATAATAACCAACAAAAGTCTGGTGAGTGTGTTACCTTGGTTGTTATCCCTACCGCTTAGTGGGGACTTCTTTTCTTTTCCGAACTCGCATCTCGGCACTCCTTAGTTGCCCTCCTAAGCCTCACCGCAGGCTTTAATTATGTCCATTTCAACTCAAAAGTTAAGAAACATCTTCAAACTCACTAGAATTGAAAATGTAGAAATCAACAACGACGTACCCCATTTCGCACCTTGGTTACCACTTGCTCAAAAAGTAAATCCTGTCATCCCTTCTGCGATTATATATTGCGAAGGTAATTTTGGTAAAGTTGATGGTAAAACCGCTAACGGGTTAGTGAGGCATTCGTTAAGCTATCGTATTCTATCGGTTATTGATAGTGAGTCTGCTGGCTTAGATGCTGGTGAAGTTCTTGATAACAAAGCCAATGGAATACCTATCCTTGCTAATGCTGAAGAAGCTATCATTCACGCAGAAAGCATTCCCGATTACTTCATTTTTGGCATTGCGCCATCAAGTGGTTTTTTATCTGACTTAGATAAAAGCATCATTTTAAATGCCATGTCACTAGGAATGAACATCGTAAATGGCTTACATGAATTCCTAACCGATGATCCTCTATTTTTAGAAGCCAGCTTAAAGAATAACGTTCGAATATTCGATACTCGCAAACCCAAAAATAAAGGCGATCTGAAAACGTTTAGCGGGAAAATACACAACGTTAAATGTCCGAGAATTGCTGTAATGGGGACGGATTGCGCGCTAGGAAAACGAACAACAGCAACAATATTGGCGAATGAACTGACTAAAAAAGGCCTTAACGTCGTTCTGATTGCCACTGGTCAAACAGGCATTATGCAGGGCGCACAATACTGCGTTGCACTCGATGCTGTTCCTTCACAATTTTGTGCCGGTGAGTTGGAATCTGTCATTGTACAGGCCTATGAAAAAGAAAATCCGGATCTGATTATTATTGAAGGGCAAGGAGCCTTGAGTCACCCTGCGTTTTCAACCAGCGCTTTTATCTTACGTGGCAGTTGTCCAACGGGTGTGATACTGCAACATGCCCCTAAACGTTTATATCGTAGTGATTTTCCTGATTGCCCAATGCCTTCGATTGCCTCAGAAATCAATCTTATCGAAACGTTTTCTAATACCAATGTTATTGGACTAACACTGAATCATGAAGATATGTCGTTGGATGAAACACGTTGTGCGATAGACACTTACACTACCGAATTTGGTTTACCGGTTACTGATGTCTTGTCACAGCCTGTTGAACATCTACTGCACATCGTAACGTCAGCCTTTCCTATAATAGCAAGTAAACTGGCCGAAAAAGGGTGAACTACCCTAGGTTAGACATCGATTGTGGGAAAGTTCATCATAACGCTCAGTTCCTGATTTCTCAGCTCTCACTGAAAAATATATCCGTTACGCCTGTAACAAAAGCCTTCCTCGGCCACCCTATCATCGCACAAGTTCTTATTGATGCTGGCGCAACAATGTTAGCCGATTCAAGAATCGAAAATCTTCAAAAGATGACTGAATCTGGCATTGCTATCCCTAAAATGCTGATACGTACACCCATGCTCAGTCAAGTGGCGAGCGTAATAAAATACAGTGATATGAGTTTAAACTCTGAAGTTGAAGTGATTCAGAGGCTTTCACATGCAGCAGAACAACAAAATTGCTGTCACGGTATCATTATTATGGTTGAGCTTGGCGATCTCAGAGAAGGTGTGATGCCAAATCGCGTGATTGATTTTATCCGAGAGATTATTTCTTTACCAAACATCACGATAAAAGGAATTGGTACGAATTTAGCCTGTCGGTATGGTGTCGCTCCAGATGATCAAAATATGAGTATTCTTTCTGAGCTTGCCGATGGAATTGAAGCTACATTTGGGGTCAGTCTAGAAATTATTTCAGGGGGTAATTCTGCTTCAGTTAACTGGGCTCTTCAGAGAACAGGCTTAACTCGAGTCAATAACCTTCGTATAGGAGAAGCAATTTTTTTAGGCTGTGAGCCTTTAGAGCACGAAAATATCAAAGGCTTACATACGGATGCGGTTTCTTTGACCGCTGAAGTGATTGAATCCAAGACTAAACCGACTTTGCCTTGGGGGAGTCGGGGGTTAAATGCTTTTGGTGAAAAAGAAAACCTTCAAGATAGAGGGGAGGTCTCACAAGCTATTCTAGCATTAGGCCGCCAAGATGTTTGTGTCAGCGGGCTTAAGGCTCCGAATGGGATTAAGATCATGTCTTCAACCAGTGATCATCTTGTCCTTGAATCCTCACAGAAACCACTATTTGTAGGGGAAAAAGTCACATTCAGTTTAGATTACAGTGCGCTCTTATCTTCTATGTCTTCACGTTATATCCATAAATATTTTAAGCCACCTAAATGGAGAAGAAAGGAAGAAGGAGCGCATAATGCTACGAACAACTGTAATTCTCTTCGTCAGTGTCATGCTTAACGGTTGTCAGATAAGCCCAATAAAATCTAATGGACTTGCCGATTATAGAGCGACAGTTATTTCAAGCCAACTTCCACAAGAGTTAGGCTCAATCACACTCGTAAATGCACAGTCAGAAGGCGATAGTGTCACTCTTGTTTTCGTAAAAAAGAAAACTTTGAATATGGACCGCTTAGTAGAAAAAGTCGCCGTTAGTTTTTGTGACAGCATCGAAATAAGACCACTATTAGAGAGTGGGATATCTTATCGAATCATTACCTTAGGAAAAAATGAGAAAGTAGAAAGCCTTAACGTCATTTCTCTAGCTAAGTGCTCTAATTGAATGCTTAGCAGTCGAATGGATAAAAGCCAATACGAGTTGTTCAATGTACTCAATGACACTATTTTATTGAGGTTTGACCGCCTTACGCCTTGGGAAAAAAACTTTATCACAGAGTTACACCATAAGGTCGTAACTAGACAACTCATTTCAATTAAACAAAAACAGCTTGCTTTAAAAATTTCAATGAAAGCCTATAAATCAAAGAAGAAAATCGCGCGTTCCAACGTTTAATTTAAGCTTGTGTATACCTAATCTGTTCAAGGTCCTCTAAACCTTGGACAGATTAGTAGTATTTGCACTTAACGTATTGAAAATAATCAAGTGTAGCGGTGAATGGGTAACAACTTTCAGCGTAATAGCAATTGAAACACCTAAGTATTTAGGTTCCTTTTCGATTAACACTCAGTACCTTCTGAAAGCAACAATGCATCTTCTAATTCAACCCCAAGATAGCGGATTGTATTATCTACCTTGGTATGACCAAGTAGTAGCTGCACCGCTCGGATATTTTTCGTTTTTGCGTAGACTAACGTCGCTTTTGTTCGCCTCATCGAGTGAGTGCCATACAAGTTAGGATCCAACCCCAGATTAGAAGCCCATCTCCTCACTAAGTATCGATAGTACGAATAGCTAATCGGTTGTTGCTTTCGCCTTTGGCTTGGGAAAATAAAATTGCTGTCATGTAGCGAAGCCATCAAAATCCATTTCATTAGACTCTGTTGAGTTCTTGTCGTTATCTCAAATTGAACTTCAATATCTGTTTTGCGCTGGATATGCTTAACGCGGTTAAATATCCTATCTTGCGAAGATACATCGCAAACTCTGAGAACGAGCAAATCACTTGCTCTAAGTTTGCTATCAATAGCTAAGTTGAGCAACGCAAGCTGCATCAAATTATTTTCAATTTCTAATCTGGTTCTGATCCGCCAAATTTCCTCAAGCCGAAAAGGCTTTTTGACGCCACTTCGTTTCGTTTTGTTGAAAACTACCATGATGACCTCCTTTTTAATTTGGTCATCACGATTGTAATTGGAAGGAAATGGACAAAAGTTTGTTAGCTACATTACTAAATTAGAATGTAACGGATTAATTGGAGTATGGAAAAGTTGTCCAACAGCAGCGCCTTGCTAACTGCTGTGCGCATCAAGTCTATCGATGGTAAATGCAATGCTTTCTCCTACCACTCTTGGATCACTAGTCTCGATAGGTGCTGATAGATGTGCAATACCCACATCAACTATTACCTCAGGATCTATGCTTGTCACGATGCCCGATAGCGCCAGCCCCAATGATGTTTTAGCTCTTTCTTGGCTTCGGGGTTACCTGAAAATATTGACTCCCATTCTTCGTCTTCATAGTGGAGGCCGACTGATAAACGGATATCAATATTTTCTCCAGCTTAATATCTATCGCCCCCAAATTCGTCTATTGCAACAACCTTGACACCATCTACTTCGATTAAAGATGGTAAGTAAATTATCCATGAACTTGATATTAAGTTTTGTAGGGAAAACAGTATGATGCGGTCTATAAAGACAAATAACCTTGGCTCGGTCGGTTTATTATCACCTCACCAACAATCGTTGATATATGGAGAAATTACCTTCCCGTAGCAGCCAACCCAATCACGTCAAATCAACCATGCGCCCTTGTAAAGCAGGAGTGTTTTGAACACAGCTCTCGATACATGTGATCAGATCTTGGGACAGTGACGAAGGCTTTGGTTTATTCGCCCACAAGGCATACATAGGCCGAGTAAAAAGTATCTCAGAGTCGTATTGAACGTGCCCGGACATCTCACTATACAAATCGGCGATCTCTGTCATAGGCAATAGGCCTACACCCATGCCTGACGCGACCAGTTTACGTACCAAGGTAATGTCGTTGACCCGAGAAACCTTAGAGTATTGCCGCTCGATACTTAGCAAGTCTTGCCCTGAAATTTGCGTCTTAGAGTACGGCATAATGAGTCGCTCTCGGCTTTTGCAGTCTCGTCTTGAGACAAGGCATACGGCAATGCTGGCTAACTTTTTCTGGTAAAAAGACGAGTCTCTTTGCTCTCCACTACGTATGGCTAAATCAAAAGAAGTTTGGCTAAGCAGCACATTTGTGTTGGCAGGCTCAATAACGACATCCACATGACTTTTTTCTAGCAGAAAGGCTTCAAGCGCTGGGTATAGTTGGCCAATGATTAAGTTTTGCGGGCAATGTAAGACGAAGGAAACCGCTTCACTTTTCGAGCTTTCAGTCACGGCCTGATGAAGATTTAGGGTGGTCTCGCCAAGCTGCTCAAATAACCCTTTGCCAAAGCTAGTGAGTTTGACTCCCCTAGAGGAGCGAATAAATAGTGACTCACCTAATCTCTCTTCTAACAATAAGATGCGTTTGGACAAGGTAGGCGCGGTAGTTGTTAAGTCTCGTGCCGCTTTTGAATAACTGCCTCGACGGGCTACTTCAACAAATAATAAAAAATCATCCAGCATAAGGTTTTCCGCAATCTTAGTGTTCTAAAGCTCGTATGGCCGACGATACGATATATCCATACAGTATACAGACAGGAGGAAGCGCTATGACAAAATTTTTTTTCACTGCTCTGTTCTCATGCGCGATGTCAAGTATGGTGTCCGCGTGGGTCACTTACATCAATCTCGGTTTACCAGAAGATTTCATCAACCGATGGGGCTTTGCCTTTATTAATGCTTGGCCTGCTTCGTTTGCAGCGGCCTACTTGTTGAATAAACCAATCATGGTATTGACCCAAAAATTGATGCGTCAATTTACACCCCAAAAGGAGAAAAACAATGCTTAGTGTTGTGGCTTTTATTACCCCAAAAAGTGAATTTTATGCAGAGTGCAAACAAAAAGCTGAAGGCATTTTAACTGCTACTCGAGAAGAAGCGGGTTGCTTGCGTTTTGAGCTATATGAAAACCAAGCGAAAGATCAGCTGATCTTGGTTGAAAACTGGGTGGACCAAGCTGCCCTAGAAGAACACTATGCCCAGCCATATATCACACCGATATTTGAGTTTTATAAAACCGCATTAGCTCAAGAGCCAGAAATACACAAAATGACCAATGTAGAGGGTTAATTTCTCAGATATATCTGAGTAAGTCACTAGGGAGGGAGGCCTCACCTCCCTATCATTTAAAAGTTGCTCTAGCTTCAGCTATAACTCACTTTTGGACAAAAGTGAGTTAGCGCTATTGCTAATTTAGTAACTAATGAATTATGTAACGTATGGCAAAGTCTTAATATATAACTGCATATTAACAGCTCTTAGACGCCTTTATTCCTAAGTGTGCCAAAGGCAGAAGTAGCTCATTTGACATCACGTTGTGATAGTTACCTTTATGAACCAAATCTTCATCACTCTCATCAAGAACCAGTTCGATATTGCTTGCTAGATCCGGAAGTAATAAACGAAATGTGTATTCCTTTACACGACTTAAGAAATCAGCCCCTAATTGCGTCATTTCATCACCAATCACCACTAAATCAGGGTTTAATTGGTTAATGTTATTCACTAAGCCATATGCCAAGCACTTAGCTAAGTAATCAACTGCGTTTATCGCAGTAGATTCTCTGTCATGAAATGCATTAACTACCATTTCAAAGTCCGCGGATACTAATGACGCCTCTTGCTTGTAGCGTTCCACTAAAGCCGTCGTCGAGGTATACAGCTCAAGGCAACCTAGATTGCCACACTTACATTGCGGCCCTTGAAAATTGATCGATGTGTGGCCAATCTCCCCGGCAGTACCTAAACTGCCGTGATAAACCTGCCCTTCAATCACTAAGCCCGAACCTACACCCTGCCCAAGAGAGACATACAGTAAAACGCTTGCTTCATAAGTGCTTTGTAGCTGGCGCCAAACCGCGAGTGCTGCCAGTTTTGCATCATGGCCAGCATAAATTGGATAGTCTGGAAATTGTTTTCGCATGTGGGAAATGAAATCAATATCTTGCCAATTTTTAGCGTCAGTCATCAGCATTATTTTATTATCTTGCTCTAAGAATGGACCAGGCATCGCCACTGCAACCCCCAAAATATCACATTCCTGCTCTTTTAAAACATCACTCACTTGCTTAGTCAAATACTCGATCAGCTCTTCTGGGCTATTATCAGTATTAATGGGTTTGACTACGTTGGTTAGCGAAACACCATTGAGATCGTAGGTATCAATTGAGAAGTTAGTACGCTGTATTCGAACGGACACAATTCGTAGATGTTGGGTATTGAACCCCAGATAGATAGAGCTTCGACCACGTGCCGCTTTTCGCACACCCGTTTCAACAATAAGCCCTTGTTCTATTAAAGGTTTTATCGCTCTCGTCACCGTCGCTTGGTCAAGTCCAACCAATTGGCTGATCTCTTTTCTGGAGCAACTACCACTATTGTGAAGTGCATTGAGAATGACGCGCTTATTATGATTTTGTACATCATCTAACGAAACGCCCAGTCCGCTTCTCATAGGCTTATTCATAGTTCTCCCGACCAATTTGATCTGCAATAACGTTCCAATGGATCTACACAATATATAGAAAAAGTTAAGATTCAATAAAATCATATAGTTAGAAATTGAGCCTACTTTACTTATGTGAGCGCAATCTCAAGTTCATCATACTATATTTGTTAGCTGCAATTAAATGAAATATATTTGATTGCAGGTTGCAATTAAATATATTTCGATAACATTGGAGGTCCTTGTGGTATTCGATAAGAAGAAGCATCAGGCAATTATTGATCAAGTTGAAGAATACATCGCTGAGCATAAAGATACGGTTAAGCAGCACCATTGGCGTGAGCATTACCATTACCAAGCACCGGTAGGCTGGATTAATGACCCGCATGGATTGATTCAATATCAGGGTAAATATCACCTTTTCTATCAACACCATCCTTTCACTGGCAAGTGGGGAACCATGCACTGGGGACACGCAGTCAGCGAAGATCTCATTCACTGGGAAACACTGCCAGAAGCTTTAGCACCAAGTGAAGAATATGACGGCTGGGATGGCGGAGGTATTTTTACTGGTAGTGCTGTGAACAATGATGGTGTGATGACACTTTTCTACACTGGGTGTGCTCAAGCTCGCCAAGTTCAATGCATGGCAACATCGACTGATGGCATTAACTTTGACAAGTACGACGGTAATCCAATCTTATCTGATCCGCCAGAGGGAATTAACCTGCATGACTTCCGCGATCCAAAGGTTTGGAAACACGATGGGTCATGGTACATGGTGACGGGTGTTACAGATGGCGTGAGCGATCTAATTAACCCATCAAACTACGAGACCAACGGTTTCGGTAAAGTATGTCTACACCGCTCGGAAAACTTAACCGATTGGGAATTCGTAGGGTACTGTGTAGAGAGTATGGGTGAATTAGGCACAATGCTTGAGTGTCCAAATATTTTCAAATTGGGTGACAAGCACGTACTCATGTATTCACCTATGGGTATGCAGCAACGTCAGGTGGTCTACCTTGTTGGTGACCTTGATTACCAAACAGGCAAATTCCATTGGTCAACAATGGGCTCATTAGATTGGGGCTTTGACTACTATGCACCACAAGTATTCGATGATGAAAATGGGCGTACTCTAATCCAAGCATGGATTGGTTCATGGCCGTTCATGCCATGGTGTGATGGAACTTACGACACCAGTGAACTTGGTTGGTATGGGAGCATCTCTCTGGCTCGTGAAGTATCTTTATGTCATGACGGAAAACTGAAATTCACACCAGTACAAGAAGTTGAAAAATTGCGTCATTCACCAAAAAGGCATACTGAACTCAAGTTAAACGATGGTGAAAAATTCGCATTTGAAGCAGGTGATAATGTTCACTGTGAAATCATTGCTGACATCGATCTAGCCGCAAGCGACTGTGATAGCATTGTATTTGAAATTCGCAGTAAAGGTGAGCAGAAAACACTGATTGAGTTGGATTTAAAGAAAGGCGAACTGGCCTTTGATCGTACTCAATCGGGCAGTCGTTCAGCCTTACGTAGAACATGCCCACTAGAGTGTGCGAGTAAAGATCGAGCAAACATCCGTATCTTTATGGACAGTATTTCTGTGGAAGTCTTTACCGATGGAGGTCGTACTGTGATGACCAATAACATCTTCTCTGATGAAGACAGTGCAGGTCTCTATGTATACGCTAAGAACGGCAATGCTAGAATTGAGACACTAAAAACATTCGGTATGAAAAGTGTTGCCGAATAACTGATTCAGCTTCCCCCTTCTTCTTTTTAGCCCAGCTTATTGCTGGGCTTTTTTGTTCCTCAAAAAGTATTCCATGAAAAAAAGTCCTTTTTATCCAACTCAAATAACGATCCTCAAAACAAAAACACGATCCTTTTCACATTCTACATTTCATTTAATTGCCAGCTGCAATTAAATGAAATAGATTTAATTGCAAGAAACAATTAAACCTCAATTGGAGAAGAAAATGGCTATCGTTACACTAAGACAACTACTGGATCACGCAGCAGAAAATGGTTATGCAGTTCCAGCTTTCAACATCAGCAACATGGAGCAAGGACTTGCCATTGTTCGCGCTGCAGCAAAATGTAATTCAGGTGTCATCCTACAGGCGAGTATCAATGCTCGTAAAAGCTACGCAGGTGATGTGATGCTTTACAAGATGGTTTGTGCACTTGCTGAAATGTTCCCGAAAACACCAATCGTTCTTCATCAAGATCATGGCAATAGCGAAGAAACATGTCTGTCAGCAATTCGCCACGGCTTTACATCGGTCATGATGGATGGCTCATTGGAGCGTGATGCATCAACACCAAGCAGCTACGACTACAATGTAGATATTACTTCTCGTATCGCTCAATCAGCGCACTGGGTTGGTGCTTCAGTTGAAGGTGAGTTAGGTTGTATTGGCTCTTTAGAAACCGGTGAAGCTGAAGCTGAAGATGGCGTTGGTGCTGTTGGTATCCTTGAAAAGAGCCAGCTGCTAACAGACCCAGATCAAGCCGTTGATTTTGTTAAAAGAACAAAGGTTGACGCATTAGCGATCGCTTGTGGCACAAGCCATGGTGCTTACAAGTTCACTCGCAAACCTGATGGCGATATCTTAGCGATGAACGTAATCGAAGAAATTCACTCGAAGCTCCCAACGACTCACCTAGTTATGCATGGTGCTTCATCGGTTCCTCAATACCTTCAAGATATGATCAATGAGAATGGCGGTGAAATGCCTCAAACATATGGTGTGCCAATCGAAGAAATTGAGCGCGGTATCAAACATGGTGTTCGCAAGGTAAATATCGATACTGATTGCCGTATGGCGATGTCTGGTCGCTTCCGAGAATTAGCGATGAAAAATCCGCAAGAGTTTGATCCTCGTAAGTTCCTATTAGCAGGAATGGATGAACTAACGACACTTTGTTTAAACCGATTTGAACGATTTGGTTGTGCTGGTCACGGTGACAAGATTACACCAATTTCTATGGATGATATGGCTGCACGCTACGCCAGCGGTGAGCTGTAATTCAAAGGAGTTCTACGTATGGGAAATTGTGTATTTATAGGCAGAAGCACGATTGATTTGATGAGCTTTGTTGAAGTGATGCCTGATCCTGATCAAAAGGTGAATGCGATTGCTGATTTTATTGGTGGTGGTGGGTCTGCACTCAATGCTGCCATTGCATGCAACTCATTAGGCTCTGATGTACACCTTTGGACATGTTTAGGTAAAGAGCACCTCTATAAATCGATAGTGACAGCAGAGCTTAATGAACACGAAATTTCGGTTGTGGATTTAAGTTTAGACGATGAATACCAGCTACCACTATCGAACATTATCTCTGCAAAGCAAACTGCATCTAGGCTCATCGTTAACGCCAGTCAGCCTGATTGCGAAAAGGTGATGAGTTTAGACCCTAAGTGGCTAGATAATGCAAAGCTCGTATTACTTGATCAATATGAGCATCCGTTTGTTAGCGCAAACGTGCAAGCTTTGGCTGAGTTTACTGGGGATATTGTGTTAGACGCTGGTACTTGGAAATCGCACAGCGAACAGTTTTTATCTCTCTGTACTATTCCTATTGTTTCAGAGGAATTCACCAATGGTGACAAAGATAAAATGCAGGCACTTTGCGACCAATACGGGATCAAAAAGTGGGCAATGACGCTGGGCGACAAAGGTGTTTTTTATAGTGATGAGTCAGGTAGCGGGGTAATCCCTGCACCTAAAGTTGACGCTATCGATACGCTAGGTGCCGGGGATATTTTCCATGGAGCTTTTTGTCACTACTACTCAGAGAGTCAAGATTTCCGTGACTCTCTAAAGAAAGCCAGTCACATAGCGGCATTATCATGTACCGAATTAGGAACCAGATCATGGCTAAAACATATTCGCTAACGGGTGATGACATTGCAAGCGTTCCTCAACTGGTCGCCAACACCTACCAAGAGTCTGGGAAACAGATTCTTGTCATCGGTATCTCTGGTGCACCAGCGACGGGTAAATCAACGTTGTCTGAATCCCTACTATCTGGACTGTCACAGTTAGGGTTTAAAGCCCAACTGTGTCCAATGGACGGCTTTCACTACCCCAACTCGGTACTGAAAGAGAAAGGACTGACGTCAGTCAAAGGTAGCATCGAAACATTTGATGTAACCTCATTGGCACATTTGCTTTCCAAAGCGGTGAAGCCAAACACTGACGCATTCTTCTGGCCGAAATACTGTCGTGAGTTACACGATCCAATTGTTGAAGGTTTTTTAATTGAGCCAGACACTCAAATTATTTTACTCGAAGGCAATTACATCTACTCAACCGACGAAGACTGGCGACCAGTCAGTGATTTAATTGACTTGAAGATCTTTCTCACAGCAAGTGAAGAAGTACTCAGAGAGCGATTAATATCAAGACATCTGGCTGGTGGAAAGTCGAAACAAGAGGCGCTCGATAAAACCGAGCGCGTGGATCTAGTCAATGCGTTAAAAATAAAACAATACGAATCAAACGCAGACTACGTAATCCAGACGCACTAGAACAGCGTCCCATGTACCCTACAATTCTCATGGAGAGATCAAATGATTCTTAGTGAAAGTAATAAGAAAATGTTCTTTTTGACATTCATTTGCGCCGCGGCAACGATTGGTGGATTCCTATTTGGAATGGACACTATAGTTATTGGCGGTACGATTACACAAATCACACAACAGTTCGAGTTATCGTCCTTACAACAGGGCTGGTATGTATCTTCAGCGCTCGTTGGCTGCCTATTTGGTAGTATAATTGCTGGCCCTATTGCGGACTATGCTGGGCGTAAAAAACCTCTGATGCTAGGTGCTTTATTAGCTATCGTATCGGTGCTTGGTTGTATGTACGCAGACTCATTCAACTTACTGATCTGGGCTCGTATCATCGGTGGCTTTGGTATTGGTATCGCAACTGTAGTTTGCCCGATGTACATTGCAGAAGTTTCTCCAGCAAGACATAGAGGAAAACTAAGCAACCTATTTCAAGTTGCCATCGTTATCGGTTTAACGTGTTCGGTTGTTACCAACACACTCATTGTTAATTACAGCCAATCTGCCGTTGTCACAGGTCATTACCTTGATCACTTCTTTATTACTGAAAACTGGCGTGGCATGTTCTCTGTTGAGTTTCTGCCGGCAGTCATCTTCCTTGCTTTGGTCGTATTTTTTCCAGAGTCCCCTCGTTGGTTGATATCTAAATCGAGAGAGAGAGAAGCAGCTAACATTCTTAAAAAGCTCCTAACTAAAGGCGAAGCGGAAGAAGCTATCATTGAATGTCGACAGGTAATTCGCTCTGAAAAAGCAGGATCGTACAAACAATTAGTCAAAAATCCTGTAATGCGCTTTGGCTTGATGACGGGTGTACTACTGGCAATCTGGTCTGAATGGTCTGGTGTGACTGTTGTTATGTACTACGGTCCAGTCATGCTAGAAGAAATTATGGGAAGTCAGGGGTCAGCACTTGGCGGATTTGGTTGGATTTGTCTAGTAAGTGTCATCTTCACCTCACTTTCAATGGTATTCATTGATAAAGTAGGCCGCAGAAAAATGCTGATAACTTCTGCGCTTGGTTGTTTCGTTTGTCTTATCGGCCTAGCGATATTCTTCGACAGACCGGATACTCCACCGATGTTGATTGTTGGATTAATGGCGTTCTTTGTTGCCTTCACAGCACTAGGTTTAGGTCCTCTGAAGTTCACGATTTCAGCTGAGATTTTACCAACTTCAGTCCGTGGCCGTGCGGTCTCAATAACAACGGCAGCAATCTGGATTCAAGGTGTTATCTTGAACTCATTTACACCAGCTTTTAGAGAATCATTTGGAACATCGGCATTGTTCATCATGTTCGCGATTATCCTTCTTAGTCAGATTTGGTTTGCGGTAAAAATTCTTCCTGAAACGGCAAATCGTAGTTTAGAAAGCATCGAGAAAGAGTTGAAGCAACGCTTCGACATAAAAGAAGTTGAAGAAAAAGATCTTCAGCCAAAGCGAGTATAACGATCAATATATTACTGATATGAAAAGAGGCTCTACATGTAGAGCCTCTTTTTAATTGTTCTTCCGTAAGCAAAGGATATAAAAGTAAATTAAGAAAGTTAGTAACTATAAATGTAATGAAGCACTCTAGGCAGCTTCTTATAGATAACTATAGGTAATGCAAATACACATCAACAGGATATGTATGAGTTTTTACACTAACTGACAATGGTTCGATGATAAGCCCTTCGATTCTGCACTAATAATCGATTCATTCTCAGCAGAGAGAATAAGCGGTCTCGCCCGATTTCAATATCGTTCTGAGCAAGTAAATACTTGATCTTACGAGTCCCTATACGAGGGTGCATCATCCTTTGATCCTTCACAAAACCGAGTACTGATTCATCTTTCTTTGTCTGATGAATTTCTGCAACACAGCGCTTGTAGAAAGCTTGTCGTGTAATACCTATGAAGTGACAAGCTTTAGTGACGGTCAACTTTCTGACCGTTTTTTCCTTAATAACTCGGCCTTGCGCTTCTTTGAGATTCGGACACCGAAATCTCGATCCATGACTTTTACAACCGCTTCAAAGAACTCAGCTTTGAGCTGAGTCTCTTCTAATTGCTGCTCGAGTTCTTTGATTCGTTGCTCTGGGGTTTGAGTTGAGGAAGAGTTTGACATAGTCGCTCCTAACGCTCTCGATTGTTCTATTCCTTTAGACCAATCTAGTTGACCATGTTTGCGAAGCCAAACTAAAACGGTAGAGCGACCTTGGATCCCATAACGTTCTTGAGCTTGCTTATAAGTCATTTCGCCTTTTTCAACTTGGCTTACGACTGCCAATTTAAAAGCAAGAGAATAATCTCGTTGAGTACGTCTACTTGTTGTTTTCATGACACTCTCCAATTTCATGTTGGAAGTGTGTCAACCATATTTAGGACGGTACATCCCAAAAAAAGAGCCGCTAAAAAGCGGCCCTTGATTTTCAAACTATTCGAACTCGTTCAGATTACTCTTTACCGAATACGTTGTTCTCTTGCTCTTGTACACGGATGAAAGTCGTACGCTTAGTTAGCTCTTTAAGCTTTGCTGCGCCTACGTATGTACAAGTTGAACGTACACCACCAAGGATGTCAGAAATCGTGTAATGAACTGAACCACGGTATGGAAGTAAAACAGTTTTACCTTCGGCAGCACGGTACTTAGCAACACCACCTGAGTGCTTGTCCATAGCCGACTGTGAAGACATGCCGTAAAATTTCATGTATTGCTTACCGTCTTGCTCTACAACTTCACCGCCTGACTCAGAGTGACCTGCTAGCATGCCGCCTAGCATTACGAAGTCAGCACCGCCGCCGAACGCTTTAGATACGTCACCCGCACATGAACAGCCACCGTCACCGATGATCATGCCGCCAAGGCCGTGTGCCGCGTCGCCACACTCGATGATTGCAGAAAGTTGAGGGTAACCTACGCCTGTTTTAACACGTGTAGTACAAACAGAACCAGGGCCGATACCAACCTTAACGATGTCTGCGCCAGCTAGAATTAGCTCTTCAACCATGTCACCCGTTACAACGTTACCCGCAGAGATAACTTTAGTCGGGAATTCTGCACGTACTTTCTGTACGAACTCAACAAGGTGCTCTGAGTAACCGTTAGCGATATCGATACAGATGAATACAAACTCTTCGCTAAGAGCCATGATCTTCTTAACTTTCTCGAACTCAGCTTCAGATGTACCTGTTGATACAAATACGTTGTTCAGTGTTTTCTTGTCTGCTGTTTTAGCGAACTCAGCCCACTGCTCTACTGTGTAGTGCTTGTGTACTGCAGTCATAACACCGTGCTCTGCTAGAGCAGCTGCCATTTCAAAGCTTGCTACCGAATCCATGTTAGCTGCAATTACTGGAGTACCAGACCATTGACGACCGCTATGCTTGAATGTAAAATCGCGGGTTAATTCAACTTGAGAACGGCTTTTAAGGGTAGAACGCTTCGGACGGAAGAGTACATCTTTGAAACCTAACTTAAGTTCTTGTTCGATACGCATGGTGTTTTCCTTGATTCATAAAATTATGTGTCTCTCGCGAAATGCGTAGTAAAACCGTTGGCAGACGAGTTTACTTTTCTTCGGACACAAAAAAACCGGAGCGTTGGCAGACGCTCCGGTTTTCAGCATTATAGGTCGTGATTTAGTAACAGCAAGTCTGATATTTCACTTTTTTTTATGCTATCCTCTCAAAGATTCCATATCCGCTAAAACCCTCTCAGTTACACTTCCCAACTAAATTCTTATTAATTAATAACTTAGCGAACCATTCACGCAAACACTGTTGGTTTATTGCGCAACCGTTTTCGTCCCTTTTTTACGTAATGTCCCCCTCACAAAGCAAATATGTGAAGAAAGTGCCTCGAAATCACATAAAAACCACACTTTTCTCCAATAAAAAAGTGCCTTTTTTCTTAAATAAATTCGATTATTTTCCAATTTTTATCTGTTTTTGACCAAATTGGCTAATCTCGTGACGTTTCTGTTTTGCGGTCACTTGGAAAAGTAGAGTGAAAAGGACTCAATCTAGAGACCAATATTCACTTGGGTTTGAGAGTCGAGCCCTCGCACTCCATTAAATGAAGCTTTCAAGCTTGGACTTTATAAATCCAATTTCTACTCACCCATAGCATTACGGCTCCAAAAGCACGTTTCGTCGTCGCCCTTTCGTTCATGTAACCTAGAATACTCTGCAAAGCGCTCAAAAAAAGAGGATTGGTTGACGTGAAAAACTGGGGGAAAAGATAAGATTTGAAGAATAAAAGCAAAAAAATGGCTCAGGTAATTAACCTTAGCCATTTTTATTCGCTGATTAGACTGATGCTAATACACACATAGAAAAGTGCTGTTTAGTAAATAGAGCAGTGTTAGTTCTTTTGAGAGACTAACGCTTCTGCAGTCGCATCTTGAATAGACAAGAACAATGAACTGACTTGTCCTGTTGGTGAGCGCATCGGGTTTAGCGTCACGTTCTGATACATGAAATCAGCTTGTTGAGTTACAGGCCTAACGTTACGACACTTAAACAGATAAGGCCGTTGTTGCCATGTAATGAAGCTACGGCAGCCTAAATCGTAGACTGGCTTGGTTTTCAGCCTAAACCACTCTTCTGGGATCTCAGGGAACAGTTCAAAGATCGACTTACCGATCGCATCATGCGATTGCTTACCACTATGGTGCGTCATGAAACCATTCCAGACTTGTACCTGAAAATCACGGTTAATGACCACCAGCCCCATATCGACGTTTTGAACCATGTCCACCATCCAGTGGAACTGTTCAAATTCAGCAGGAAGATTCAGCATATTAAAACTCCTCCATTAGGTAGGCCAATTTGTTGTCTAGAAGAGGCAGAGACTCATCAACGAACATAAATAGAAGGTCACAACGGATTGAAGTGCCATCAATGTTGTAACTGACTTCAAAGGTCATGGTCTTCTTAAACGAGCCGCTGGTATTTTCAATGACAGAATCAATCGAGATATGTTGCCCAAGCAGCACAGGTGAGCTTTGGAAGAAACGAACTTCTGATTGCTCCCCTAACCCATTCAAGAATGAACCAACTAAGATGTTCGACACATCCATCAGCAACTCTAACTCTTCTAGCTGCTCGCTTTCAGTTGGTACCTTCATGAGCTTCTTAAGATCGCTCACACTAGAATCACTCAACAAGACTAATGCTTCGCCTGCAATGCCTTCTCCGCTAAAGCCTTGGCAAACACCCGACACTTGGTCGTTGTCGGCTAGGTCACGAAGTGCCATGTGCAATTCACTCACTTCGAAGATGTTGACGTTCGGCAGTGGTAAATGAACAAATACATTAAAGTGACGGGCCAATGCATCGGCTGCTCTGCCTATCGCCACGTTCGCGACTTCCATATAGATATCGCGTCTGCGAAGTATTGGCAGTTCTAAGGCGGTTGGAGTAATGATCTGAGGCTGTTTTGGCGGCTCGACATGCTCACGTAAAATAGCTTTTAGCGCTTCTTTATCGATTGGCTTTTGTAAAAACGCTTTGGCGCCGAGATCCAGAACCTTCTGTTGTGCTTTTGGTTGTATGTCACCCGAAACAACGACAACGGGCGTGGTATCACCCAAACGTTGCATCTCTTCCAAAGTGCCATAGCCGTCTAATTCCGGCATGGTGAGGTCGAGGAACATCAATTTAAATTGGTTTTGAGCTAACTCTTCAAGTGCATTAAGCCCATGAACAGCAAAAGTTATATCTGCATTTAGAGAACTAGGCAGTGATCGAGCCATCTGCTTCCTTGCTAACGCAGAATCATCACATATAAGAACTGGGAACGACATAAATGCACCACCGACAAATTAAAGCTAATTCGGTCGAGTGTAACAGAACATTATGGTATCAGGTACGGGGTGAATGGATTTATGTGTAGATTATTAGTAAGAATGATGAAACAAGCAGGTAAGCTATTATCCGGCATTATTCTTCATGAAAAACAATATGCTACAAAGGTAATAACCGTTCGTCATTATAGAGTAATAGCACTTTTGGTAGAGTAATAGAGCTAATTTATGAAATGGTAGCCTTAATAAGTGAGTTTATTAAGGCTAGGTTTGCTCATTCATTTATCGGCTTTATGTAGCCATAATAAGAGACGTAATGTGAATAACTAGAACTGATATGAAGGCCATAGGATCAGTAATGCGAAACGTATAACCACAGCAAACACCAATAAAGCGATACCCAAACGATACCATTTGTATTCCGCGATACTCATTGGGATACGCTTATAAAACATCGTAATCACGCCCTTCCAATCGCTACTGCGTCTTCCGTACTGCATCATGCTCGTCAAAACAAACAGTGCGCCAAGCACTAACATTCCTTTTTCAGCCCAGAACAATCCAACTTCCATTTGTGTATTCCTTGATAAAACGGTGAGCAACTCAAATCATTCTAGTCACCTTTACGCTCAGTTTCTGTAAGACCAAGGTCTAACCCACTCTCTACTTACTTGAAGGTACTTATCTGAACGAATTTAAGTGAACATAAATCGTTGAGCACACTTAACTGAACAGCGTGTTCATATCGAGTTCAGCTTCGCCATCTATACTCATGTTTCCACTAACAGGAGAAATTCAATGAAATCACTGAAAAAGTCGCTTTGTGTATTAACTGCTTCAGCTCTACTCGTTACCGCTCCGTTTGTGAGTGCTTCATCACCACAACAACCGCCACAACCCGCAGTGAGCCCACTGCAAATGGTTATTGCTTCTTTAAACCTAAGCGAAGAGCAACACGCGGAAGTCATCTCCCTTGTTGAAGGCTACCAATCTGATAGAACACAGATTGACATGGATAGCGCGATCGAGCTCAAGAAGAGACAGATCAGCCTTGTGACTCAACCTGATTTCAATGAAGCCGAGATGGAAAAGATCATCGACACCGTTCAAGCAACCGAGAAGTCGATGGTGATGCAAGAGATGCGTCTCAAGAACAACATTTATAATGTGTTAACTGAAGAGCAGAAAGAGCAGTTCAAAACCATGATGAAGTCTGCGCTCTCTGGTGGAAAGTAGTCTGGTGGAAAATAGTTTGGCAATAAATCGTCTGGTAGACAATAGCTGCCCCTAATTCTGATATTGATTCTTCCCATCTCCCCCAGAAAAGGGATAATCTGAATAGACAACAAAAAGCCGCTGTCATTATGATGACTGCGGCTTTTTTGTGTTCAGTACACCATTAGCAAATCACGTATAAGCATGATTCGACAAATCTGGAGATTGGTTGTTCTTTTGAATGACACGCATCAATTGGATAAGCAGCAGAATACCTGTCACGCCCAAACCAACGCCGATTCCACCCCAGATCCCTGCCAATTCAAATTTTGGCATCAAATACCAAGCGGCAGGTAGGCCAAATATCCAGTAACCGATAGCAGTCATCACCGTTGGCATGGAGACAATCTTCATCCCTCTCAACAAGTTAATCGCCAATAGTTGCCAAGCATCAACAATAAAGCACAACGCCACTACCCAGATAACAGAAGCCAATAGTGAAGTCATCGCACCCGTGCCATCGTCCAGCTTAAAGATAGACGCGATCATTTCCGGCCATATGATGAACACGGCAGACAACGCAACGCTCAACACCGACACCAAGATAAAGCTGAGAATCGAGGTTCTTTTGATACCTTCGTAGTTTCCCGCACCGAAATCACGCCCCACCAAAATCGCCGCAGCTTGTGAGAAACCGAAATTGAAGTTCCAAGTAAAGCTTAAGCATTGCAGTAGAATTTGGTGTAAGGCTAGCGAAGCAATACTGATCGTTCCCGCCATCAAGGTGCCGCCGTAAATGAGGCCATGCTCAAGCAATGCTGCTAGTCCGATAGGTAAACCCATCATTAAAAGCGGGCTCATCAACTTGATTGAATACTCTTCTGTGTTTAACCAAGGGGCGAACTGCTTGAATTCGTCACGCTTGAATACCCAAACTGTGTATCCAACCATCACGATAAATGCCGCGATAGCCGTACCTAGCCCTAAACCCGTTAAGCCCATGTCTAATTGGAAGGTTAAGAAGTAGCTGACTGGCACATTCAGAATTACGGTGATAATAGACATCACAAGAATGGAGCGCACATTGCCAAACGCACTGGTTAAGCCGCGAAGCACCAATAAGATAAGCGAAGGCAACATCACCCACTTCAAGGCGTGTACATATTCCATGGCTAAAGTGATCACTTCTGGCGGCTGTTTGGCTGCTTCTAATACCAACGGAGCAAACCAGAAGCTGGCCATTAAGGTCACGCTGAGCACGAATGCCAACATGGTTGCGCCTTTCACAGCCAATCTAATTTGCGTATTACCAAATTCTGGGCGTGCGACGCGCTGACCATAAGCAATCGCGATCAGGTTCGCGACACAACCCACGGTGCTGCTCGCAATAATGAAGATGAAAAAGTAGATAGAGGCGCCTAAGCCACCAGCCGCAAGGGCTGACACGCTGATTCGCGACATCATCCAAACATCTGTAAGGACTAAAGCCATGGATATCAGCTGTGAAATGATCAAAGGGAATGCAAGAGTAAGTATTTTTTTCATGAGCGCCTCAGGTAATTTCGCCCAAAATACGATCGATGAGGCTGGCGTTCAATTGATAAATTTGCGACTCTAACATTCCATAAACTCATGCGAACGAATTATGACCCCATATCCTAGCTTGCCATCCTCACATAATGGCTTAAAAGCGTTTGAAGCTGCTGCAAGGCTGATGAGCTTTACTCTGGCTGCCGAAGAGCTGCATGTGACACAAAGTGCAATCAGCCGACAGATCAAACAGCTTGAAGATGAGTTAAACGCATCACTGGTTATTCGTAAGCATCGAGCGATTGAATTAACGGTACAAGGTCATGATTTGTATGTAGCTTTGCGAGAAAGCTACGGCAATATCGAAGCTGTCATCGCCTCTTGGAGTGAGCCCAAGCAGAAACGTATTGTGATCAAAGCGACCTTGAGTTTCGCGACGCGAGTATTAATCTCTAAAGTCAGGGAATTAAACGAGCGTTATCAAGATCATGAGATCGTCATTGTTCCTGTAATTGAAGAAGACGAATCGATTAATAGTAGTGAGTATGATCTACTGATCTTCCACACGCGCTTCAAAAAGCGCTATGACAAGGCACCTGACATCACCTTCTTGCGTGAAGAGTTCATGGCGCCGGTCTGCTCGACTAGCTTAACGAATTCTGCCAATTTAACTAATTCGACCAACTTAACGAGTAAAGACACCGACCTCGATTCGATCTTAACCATGCCACGGTTGCACCCGACCTTAGATCATCACGACTGGAAAGTGTGGTTGGCCGATGTTGAATTCCCACCAAAGAAACCCGTCAGAAATACCAGTTTCTTGTCTTTAGATATGGCACTCAGTGCCTGTTTATCCGGTGAAGGGGTTACGGTCACGGATTTATTGTTAGTACAACAAGATCTCCAACGAGGCTTCTTGTACTGCCCTAAGAATGCAAAGATCCAACACAGTGCGTGGACTTACTTCATGCACCAGCGTACTCACACGCCTATCATCAATGACCTTATTGAATGGCTTAGGGAAGAGACAGCAAAAGAGATCGAGTTGCTTAAATCACTATCCCATCAGAACCATTGGTTTGGTGTTATTCAAGATTATTAGGGGATCGATGCCTCATTTTTTAAAACTGCATTAACCTTATAATTTATAACGTTTATTTATCGATTCGAATGACCTATCTTACGCCCTATGAACCAGTACACAGATATTGGCATCTTATTCTTAGGAGAAAGTCATGGAACAACAACAACAACGTCTAAAAGTCGCAATTATTGGTGCGGGGCTGAATGGCTTGGCACTTGCATTATCATTGCGTAAATTTGGTATTAAAGCTCGAACATACGAAAAAGCAGCACAACCACGTGCTGACGGTACTGGCATCATTATGTGGCCAGAAGGCATGCAAGTACTTGCGGCACTGGTTGGTGTCGATAAAGTCAAAGCTGCGTGCAACCAAGTCGATACCATCTCGACATTAACGGCGACAGGGTTGCCCATCAACACACTTAATATGAGTGACTCTCCGAGTAAAGCTAACGCGCCAATTGGTTTATTTCACCGCAGCCGTTTATACCAACTGCTATTAAATGAGCTAGGAGATGACTGCATCGACACTAACCAAACCTGCACTGTTGTTCAAAACGACGATGAGCCGCAGATTCTGATCAATGACGAACCCATTGATGCGGATATTATTGTGGGTGCCGACGGCGTGTTCTCTCAAGTGAGAAAGTTTGTCGCGCCTGATGTGTCGTTAAGACAACCGAACGTCTATTGTTGCCGTGGTGAGATTGATTTCAAAGCACCTGAAATCAGCGATGATGAGTGTTATGTTTTTGCGGGTGATAAATCTCGTATCGTAACCTACACCTACGACCGAGAAACCCAAGGTAAATACTGGTTTGCCGCGTGTGCCGTTCAAGAAGGTGAAACGCTGTCTAAACAAACCGTGTTAGAGCAATTCTCTCACTACCCGAGCTATTTACTGGATATGATTCGAGATACACCTGAATCGAAGATCTTGCCTTCTCCACTCACCGATGTCGCCCCATTTGATAATTGGTATCGCGGCAATGCTGTTCTACTGGGAGATTCTTGTTGCGCTGTGCTGCCGACCATGGGTATCGGTTTCAGCTTGGGCATCGAGAACGCTTACGTATTGGCACAAAGCATTGCCTCTAATTTTGAAGGTACAGAGCAAGCATTCAAACGCTATCAGCAGCGTGCTCAGCAACGTTCGCATGAACTACAAAACATCACACACCGACTGAGTGAGTTGACTTACAAAGACGAGTTCAACCCAATCGAAGTAGCGGAGCTTTACCAACAGTTCGCCATTGCCAATAGTCGTTCGCCTTTCTAAACATTTGGCTCGTAAAAACGCGCCAGTTGCAAACGACTCGTTTACAAAACAATAAGCCGCAGCAAATACTGCGGCTTATTCTATCTACCCGTGATGTTTCACTTTATTGAGCAAACATTAAAGCTTAAACATACGCGCACTGCGTGGCGGTAAGTTGAAGGTGTGGTAACGAGAAGTCACGGTTTCTGTCGCGCTGCTTAATACGTCTTTGTATTGAACATTCCAATTGAATTCATGTTGGTAGGTATCAACCGTCACGCCACGGGTTTCGCCACACTTGTTAATACCAACAACGCCTTCTTTGCCACGCTTAAACAACAAAGTACATTGGTCGCTCGAGATCATCGTCATTGATTTACCTTGCATCGCGTTATGGAAGCTCAGCATATTCTTCATATTCGAGCTATTCCAAACATTGCCCCAACGACCGTTATCCTTGTCTTCAGAATCCGGTAGGTCATCGCTGTAGATCAACGGCGTACCGCCATCTTTGCCAAGGATGTAAGCGTAAGCAAGCTGTTCGTCTTGTGGATCCATAATTTGGTAACGGAAACCGTTATTGGTTGGAATATCATGTGTGATCGCAAAAGTAATTGAGCGATTGTCATCCAATGCTTGGCCGTACGCTTTAGGATCATGCAGTTGATTCAAACCACCGCCCATTGAGAATGCCGAGCGAATCGACGTAAACAGCGGGAAATCGTACGCGGAGTGATTAGTATTATTCAGGTACGGCGCTAAGAATGACTCATAGCCGCTGTTTCCTGATCCACCGCTGGTAATAACTTCACCGAACACATGCATGTTCGCAGTAATTTCAGACGTGAATACCTGATCGATTTGGTACTGGCTCATGTGTTTTACCGCATCAATACGGAAACCTTTGATCCCCATATCTTTTAGCGCTTTCAGATATAAACGTTGCTGTGAAACCACCCAGTTATTCGGATCGAGATCAGGCAAGCCTACATCGCCATCGGCACCACACAAACGCCAGTACTGAACGTGACCAGGATCGTTCCAATCTGAAATACAGCCTGCGGCATGGAAATCGTTAGCCGAGACAAAACCTTGCGCTAAGCTGCCAAACAGAGTCTGATCAGCATAGTAATTTGAACGGCTCGCATAATCGTTTAGCACTTCAGTGCCTGGGTAATCCAAGTCACTTCGCTTCCAGCTTTCATTCGCCATATGGTTCAACACCACATCGGCATACACATCAACACCCACACCTTTGAGTGCGGCAATCATTGCGGCTAAATCTTGTTTGTTGCCTAAAGGTGAATCAATGGTACGCAGATCTTGAGGTTGGTAACGCGCCCACCATTGGCTGCCGCTAGACTTCATCGCAGGTGCAACAAGCACCTTCTTATAGCCAGCTTGTGCAATTTGATCGGCGTTGGCCGTTACGTCCGAATACTTCCAATTGAAAGCATGCAAAATAGTGTCAGCATAAGTGGCTGAGCTAAAAGAACAAACGGCAAGTGCGGATATGAGTAGGGTATTGATTGGTTTCATAGAACATATCTCTCATTATAAATTCACAAGAATGATATGAATAAGAACGACAATTAAAACGACGGATAAATCAGAGTTGAATTAGCGTCACCTTCTGTTGATGCTGATTTTATAAAACTGAGCTATCGCCGATGTTATGCGGGATGAGTTTTGAACAGAACTGAAATGAGAATTAATTGAATCAAGTTGACCAGAACAGGACAAAGACTTTGGTCGGCTCTTCTAAACTACGTTATGATTCCTTTTCCCCTCAACCAATTGATATTTTTATGCCTTCTTTCTCTTTTTCACTGATCCCTGTAGGGGTTCGGTTCATGATCCTTTCTGCTTTTGGATTCGCACTGATGTCAGCTTGTGTGAAATACGTTAGCAATTACGGCATACCTGTATTTGAAATTGTTGCAGCAAGGGCTTTGGTGTCGTTGATCATCAGTTATATCGATGTGAAGCGCAAACGTATTTCTATTTGGGGCAACAACAAACCTCTGTTGTTTGTTCGTGGCGCTATTGGTACCGCAGCCTTGATGTGTGTTTACTACGCTGTAACCACTCTTCCGTTAGCAGAAGCAACCATTCTGCAATACGTGCATCCCGTATTTACTGCGTTACTTGGCGTACTGTTCCTGAAAGAACGCGTCCAAAAGTCGACCATGATATGCATTGTATTCTGCCTAGCGGGATTATCGGTAATGGTACAGCCAAGCATGAACAGCGGCGCGAGCAGCGAGTTGCCGCTATTCAGTATTATGCTAGCGTTGTGTGGCGCGTTTGGTAGCTCAATTGCTTATGTGATTGTAAGAAAGCTTAGCCAAACGGAAGACAGCTCGGTGATCATCTTCTACTTCCCACTGGTCGCTCTGCCAATATCGACCGCCCTGATCTGGAACGACTTTGTATGGCCTAGCCTTTTCTTAACCATGATGCTGGTTCTGGTCGGTATTTTCACTCAGATCGGCCAATATGGTTTGACCAAAGCAATGCAAACCCAAGCAGCAGGTAAAGCTTCAGCTTACTCATACGTTCAGATCGTATTCTCAGCACTATTAGGTGTTTGGGTGTTCAATGAGATTCCATCAGTTTGGACCTACCTAGGTGGTGGCCTTATTGTGACGGGTGCTCTTATCAATGTGTTTGGCAAACAACTGTTGGTGCCGTTTAGAGCTAAGTAGATAGCCAAATAACAGAGCTGAATACCATTTAGCTAATCAGCGATTAAATAGATCTAAAAAGGGCATTGCGGATTATTCCACAATGCCCTTTTCTATAAATGCTCTAGCGCGTTTTCATTCAGCTAACCAACTTTAATAAAGCGGCGTATTACGGCTAGCTTGTAGCGTTACGTAGTTTTGGATCGTCACTCAAATACTCAACGAACTCGATTTCAAAACCGGCCGGATCCACAAAATAGACGTTTTTACGATAAGGTTCTTCGGCACCGGGTTTGGCAATTGGGAAGCCTGCATCAACAAGCCGCTTGGTTACGCTTTCGATATTATTGGTCACATAAGCGAAGTGTGCGAGGCCAACCGAATGCCCTGCCAAATCTCTATTTTCACCTTCACCGTGATCACTTATTGCTATGTATTGGTACTCGTCGCCAAAATGCAGCCAGTTACGTGGCTTACCTGACCACTCCCCTTTTCCCTCGTCACGGACATACCAATGAGGGAACGCCGCTTTATAGAAAACCAGCATTTCTGGGATGTCTTTTACCACTAAATTCACATGTTCAAGTTGGATCATTCTTCTCTCCTTAAAGTATTCTCGTAAGCAACGTTGCATATCCTAATACCTCAAGTTAAGTTGAGGTAAAGGGTTAATTTACGTTTATTTTAGAGAACGTTTTTTAGAGCCCAAATTGTTCTGCTTTGACTACATACAAACTTTAAGTTTAGACGACTTAATCTAATGTGGCTTCCTTGCCTCCTACAAAGCGGCCCAATGAAATGGCTCTCGTGTATCTAGGTCCCCACTGTGATCGTAATGCAGAACCAAACCGTATTTAATTCGAATACAAGCACTTAGCATTTTTCATCGACTGCGCAGCGGGAGTGGTACATGGACAATAGAATCACCATTTTAGAGTTTCTCAGAGTGTTCGATAGCATTCGCTCCTCTGGTAAGCAGTTGGATAGTAAATATCAATTGGGCGAGATGGTAGCGTGGCACGATTACGATGGTTACACCTGTTGGTTGAGCTATCGAGACGTTACGGTGACCCTGATGTTCCACGGTTCATTGAAGATCGAATACGACAAGGCGTCGAACTATGAAGACTTCATCAATCGTTGTTTAGCTATGCTTGAAACTGAACCCTCTCCTTAAACTATCCATAGCTATCAGTAAACAACGCAAAACCTATGGGGAGCAGTGGAGAAAAAGATGAACGGAACCAAATGTAAAACGCGGTTACCCCTTAGGTTAACCACACCTTTATTCCTTCTACTCAGCCTACATTCGTTAAGTCTTAAGGCAGATGCAACAGGGACAAACATGATCGACTTTACACAAGCTAGTGAGCATCAAAACTGGACAGTGACCAACGACAATGTAATGGGCGGCATCTCAACAGGCGAGCTCATTTATCTTGATAATATGAGTCGATTTAGGGGCGAGCTATCATTAGAAAACAATGGGGGGTTCAGTTCTGTAAAGCGCTCCATTGAATCACCTACCCATGAAATAGATAGCGTAGAACTAGTATTCGTTGGTGATGGTCGCACCTACCAACTGAGGTTCACAACATCGAAGGATGGCAATCGAGTTCAATACAAACACGATTTCGATACCATTAAGGGAAAGCAGTTTAACAAGGCGTTCCACTTCGATGATTTTCAAGCGGTGTTCAGAGGTCGGCTACTGAGCGATGCGCCGGAACTTAAGGCACAGGACATCAAACAAATCGGCTTTTTGATTGCAGACAAACAGCCCTCGTTTTTTGATCTAGACCTAATACAGCTTCACTTCAAAACATCGAAATCTATCACATCACCAGAAGCTGACTAAACTGAAAACAAACAAAAGCCCCTGATACCTTTTGACTAGCAATCAGATATCAGGGGCTTCTTCTATTTAAACCGTCAACAATTCAAAACAACGGCGGATTAAAACATCAGCAATTAGTATTTGATAGCTGTTTTACCAATCGAGGTACTACTTTCAATACGTTGGTGTGCATCTTTAATTGTATCCACACTAAAGCCATTTAGGGTCGTGGTCAGCGTCGATTTAATACGGCCCGCATCAATCAGATTCGCGGCTTGGAATAAGATGTCTTGCTGCTTCTGGATATCTTCAGTGTTAAACAATGAACGCGTGAACATCAGCTCCCAAACAAAGCCTGCTGATTTGCCTTGCAGCGCTGATAAGTCAATGCCACCGTCAAATTCAACAATCGAACTGATCATGCCTTGCGGTGCGATCAATTCAACCATCGCATCCCAGTGCCCTTTTGTATCCGCAACATTGAAAATGTAGTCGACATGTTGAATGCCTTGCTCTCGCACAGACTCGACAAGGTTACGGTGGTTCACCACATGATCCGCCCCCATATCCCTTACCCACTGCTCCGTTGCAGGTCTTGAAGCTGTTGCGATAACATTTAAGTTGGTCAGCTGCTTAGCCAGTTGAATCGTAATTGAACCTACACCGCCTGCTCCACCAATGATCAGGATAGACTTTTTCTCTTCAGGACGAACACGCAGGCGGTCAAACAACGCTTCCCATGCAGTTAGTGTTGCTAGTGGCATAACGGCTGCAGCTTCATCAGAAAGGCTCTTCGGCGCTTTAGCGGTAATACGGTAGTCCACAGCTTGGAATTCTGCGTTAGCACCCATACGTGTTACGTCACCCGCATAGTACACACGGTCACCGACTTCGAAGCCTTCAACGTCAGCACCTTTACCAACAACTTCACCGACTGCGTCATAGCCCAGCACTTTTGGCTGCTCAAGAGTTTTGTCTTTGGCATTACGAATACGAATTTTTGCATCAGCAGGGTTGATAGAAGTCGCACTCACTTTTACCAGCAAGTCATTATTTTTTAGTTCTGGCAGGCTCGTTTCAAACTCAAATAAACTGTCTTGCTCTGTAATCGCAAGTGATTGAGTAAATCCGATAGCTTTCATTTTTGATGGTACTGACATGGTGCTTTCTCCTTGAATTAGACGAGTTAATCTTAGTCAATTCTCATTCTAGATAAACCGCCTAATATTTGAATGATTCTCAAATAATTTTTGATAGTGGTGTTACCGCTATCTGGGTAATGCAGACATCTAACTGCATTGCCAACGGCTTAGAGGTTAAATCAGGCCTTTCTCAATCAACCAATCATGTGTCACTTGATCTTGTGTTTTACCTTCACGGCAAACTTTGTAATCCAGCTCTGCGATGATGTCGTTCGAGAAACGTAGGGAATCCAACTTCTGAATCTGTTGTTCGCTGAACAGGTGCTTCTTGTTATCTCTTAAAAGAAGTACTGCTCTATCAACAATTCCGAGTAAGCCTTTTGGCTCTTTGAGCTCACGAACATCGTAACGATAGTGCAAAAACTGAGGTTTCCACAGTGGCACTACCACCCACTCTTTGTTTGCGACCGCACTTTCAAAGGCACTGAAACAATCGTCTTCACTGCCAGGAAAGAACTGGTAGCCGGCATCGCTCAGGCCATAGTCTTTCATCATCTGGATAGAGAAGCGTGTGATGCCAGCGCCGGGGTTGATACCTTGGATGGTCGAGTTCATTTTCTTGACCACTTCGGCTTTTAATAAATCAAAGACTTCAGAAACCGCCGCTTCAGGCACATAGTCTGGTACGCCCCACAAGGCATAAGGTTCATAATGAAGCCCAAGCTCGATAAGCGGCTCAACTTCTTCAACATCCGCTTTGTAGATACCGTGACTTGATGGCAACCACGCAGAAGAAAGCAAATCCACTTGGCCTGTTTTCAGCTTTTCAAAGTTCTCCTGATGTGGAGAGAAAATGCGCTCTACCTCAAAGCCCATGGCTTTCAATACATTGGCAACCAATGATGCGGTCGTACGGTGGAACGACAAATCCGTTACACCCATTATGATTTTCTTAGTCATCTTGTCCCCCTAGATCGTAGGCTTCGTTCATACAGTGTGTACTGCGCTACGTTGTCGATAGGGGAAATGATAGTGAGAAAATCACTAATGAAAAACAGCCTCATATTTGAATTATTATCAAATTAATTTTGACAATTAAATGTTTGAAGCTAACTTAGAAGCGGTAAGTAGAGATCACCCATTTGCAGATTGTGATGGGGAAATATCCCAACGCCATGTTTAGAACATAATTCAATACAGGTAGATAATATGCTTCTTGAAGACTTACAGGTCATTTTGAAAGTGGCGGAGTTTCGCAGTATCACCGCTGCAGCCACCAACCTCGATATGCGTACTGCCACAGCAAGTGCTGCCGTCAAACGTGTTGAAGCTGCACTGGGGGCGGAATTATTTGTAAGAACCACGCGCCACCTAAGGCTCTCTTCAGCAGGCGAACGCTATTTACCTGAGTGTGAACAAGCCTTAAAAATGTTGGAGCAAGCGAAACTCAACATGAGAGAAGAGCTTGGTATTGTTGACGGTGAAATTCGCATCGCGCTTTCTTCTGATCTAGGGCGAAACCTAATCACACCTTGGCTTGATGAGTTTTTATTGGAATATCCTAACGCCGCACTACGTACTAGCATCAGCGATAGCAATATCGATTTTTACCGTGATTCTGTTGATATGGCGTTGCGTTATGGCTCCCCGACTGATGCCAACATGTATGGCTTTAAAATCTGCGATGTACCCAGAATATTGTGTGCGGCCCCTGAATACTTGGCTGAAATGGGGACACCAAAACACCCGAGTGACTTGACTCAACACAATGGTTTGCTCTACCAACTTCATGACATATTGCAAGACGAGTGGATATTCAACGATGGCACTCAAGATCATAAAGTGAAACTAAAAGGGAACCGCGCTTCGAACGACGCTGACCTTGTAAGACGTTGGTGTATCGCGGGTAAAGGAGTGGCAATAAAATCTTGTCTAGACATGTCTCCTCATCTGCTTTCAGGCGAAGTGGTTAAAGTCATGCCTGAATTTAAACCAACACCTACAGAGTTGTGGTTAGTGTGTCCAAGTCGTCAATCCATCACCCCTACTGTGCGTCTACTGAGAGATTTATTCAGAGAGAAGACCGCAGAGATCCTTTCGCAACTGAGCGAACAAGGCATTATAGAAAGCAAAACATCATAGGATCTAATGCAGCTTAAAGATAAGAAACAGAGAGACAAAAAAGGCGTTGGCGAACTTCAATTCGCTAACGCCTTTCATCATCAGAACATCATAGCTGCATGATGAACCTACTGACTTTATTACAAGTACTTGGTTTAATAACCTTAATACAAGAGTTTAGTTTGACTCGTCTTCAACAACGTCACAACCTGCACAGCACTGAAGAGCAATTTCATGTTCGAAGGTGATGGTGTCTTCGCCTTCTTCCAGTAGCTCTGCGATTTCATCCGCGACTTCTTTCTCATCATCCGCTTCAATTTCGCTTGCTAGCTCTTCTTCTGAATAACCGAAGAAGTTAAGCAATAGGTACTCACGAGCTTCCTCTTTAGTACATACCACGTTTGCTGAAAGATCAGGTGTAATCTCACCTTGCGCAAGCGTCGCTGTCAGTTGAGCTATAGCATCCTCTTTCATCGCAGGCGTTAACCAACCAAGATCAGTACTTACCGTCGTTTTTTTACAGTCGAAGCAAGGCAGTTGATGAAAATAGTATTGAAAGGTAGTCATAAGTAATTTCTTCTTTAAATGTTGTATAGCGAGATTATGCGCGTTTTGTAGCAAAATACTATCTCAATCACAACCTAAGGCTGGTTCGGGCTGAGTATTTTTACCAAGCACAAAGCACCATGATGACTACTGATAAATTTAAGGCCTCGTTCACTAGGGACATCATCTCATTACGACGAAGTTTGCGAAGTCTTGTTTGCTCCACGCGACTTAGCTTTGTAATTGTGTAACCAGCAACAAAACAACCCGATGCACAGACCCCAAAATGCGCTACCGATTCCCAGTAAATTGGTCCCAGAAGCAGTGAATAAGAAAGTAAGCAGTGCGGGTTCTCGGTAATGACTGTCTGCCATTGATACCGCAAGGCAATTCATCAATGTCGGCATCACCGCTAAGCCAGCAACCGCAATGACAATCTCAGAGGGTACGGCGCTAAACAGCGACACAAATGACATCCCCATCACACCAGCTAACAAGTAAAACCCGCCCATACAGATCCCCGCCATATAACGTGTCTTTGGATTACTATCCGCATTCGGGCCCATGCAAATAGCGCCCGTAATCGCTGCAAGGTTATACGCAAAACCACCAAACGGTGCGAAGATCAAACCTGTCACCCCGGTGGTGGTAATGATCTTCGATGAATCGACTTGGTATCCGTTCGCTTTTAGAACCGCAAATCCCGGTAAGTTCTGTGAAGCCATCGTCACTATAAATAATGGAATTCCCACACTGAACAACGAAAAGAACTCAAAATCGGGCGTGATGAACACTGGGGTCGTTAATCCCATAGTCACCTGACTAACATCGAGTTTGCCAAACCCCACACACATGACCAATGCGATGATGAAAATGCTTGGGATCAGTAAATTTCCTAACCGCGCTTTCGCCAGAATAAATACGGCGAGCATGACCGTTACGACTTGTGCCTCTTCCATTAGCGACGTGAACAAACCCAAACCGAATTGCAATAGAATCCCCGCGAGCATCGCTGAGGCAATCGATGTTGGGATCTGTTTTAGGACTTTCTCAAATATCCCCGCCAATCCAACTAACGTGATCAACATCGAACTGAACAAAAACACGGCTACTGCCTGATTCATTGTCAGCCCTTCAAGAGATGTGATTAACAACGCTGCTCCAGGCGTCGACCACGCTGTAACCACAGGCTTCTTGTAATGAAACGAGAGCAGTATTGTGGTCATCCCCATGCCAATTCCCAACGCCCAAAACCATGACGCCACTTGTTCTTCAGTTGCTCCAGCACTCATTGCCGCTTGGAAAATAATCGCCGCGGCGCTCGCATAACCAATGAAAACCGCGATAAAGCCGGTACTGACGTGAGAAAATTTTAGCTTAGTCATGTTAATCTCTTTCTGTGTGCGTTATAACGTCCATAGACCAAACCTAGCACTGTGCGCTATAACGCACAACTTATTTATAAAAAAATTGTAGAGAAAATATGCAACCAGAAATTAAAGTTGGCGTTAACTTGAAACGCCTTCGCCAAGAAAAAGGCTGGAGCTTAGACAAAACAGCGAAAGAAACTGGCGTGAGTAAAGCAATGCTAGGACAAATTGAACGTGGAGAATCCAGCCCGACAGTCGCTAAGCTCTGGCAGATAGCTTCTGGGTTCGAGGTGTCACTTTCGAGCTTTATCGCGGCTAGCCCAAACAGTGAACTGACGAGTTTATTCAGAGACGCAAACGAACTAAGACACGAGGAATACAACATTGGCTTTTTCGTCAGTTTGTTGTTTCCTTTTGAGGAAGCACTAGGATTTGAAATATTCGAACTCACCCTAGCACCCGATTACCAGCATGAATCTGCCCCACATAACGCAGGTGTCACTGAGCACATCTTATGCATTTCGGGAGAGATGGAAGTGATGTTTGATGGTGAGTGGCATACGTTACGAGCAGGGCAAGCCGTTCGCTTCAATGCTAACCAAAACCATGGCTACAAAAATATCGGTGTAGACAATGCCGTATTTCATAATGTGATTCACTACCCTAATAATAAGCAATAGTGCCGGATTTGGTGATAACGGCTATAACCGGATGTTTAGCGCTAACGGATGTCCATCGCTAACGAAAGAGCAGGCATCCCACTGGCTAGTATTCACTGAGAACGACTATACGTTGACGACCATGCTGCCATCTTCTGCTTGATAACGAGCCCATAGTTGAGAAAGGTTTTCTTTATTAAGCTGTATCTCTTTTTCTTTCAGAAACGCTTCGTTGTGCAGCTTCGAATACGAACGCTCAGCAAGGTCACAGCTAAATGTAACGATGGTTTTCCCTTTCCCCATTCTAGCCGCAGCGTATAGCGCACCTGCTACGTTCAACGACGAACTGCTTCCTAGAAGAATACCGTCATGTTCCGCAACAAGGCGGGATATCGTCACCAAATCCTGATCGGGCAACGTGATTGCACGATTGATTTTTGCCTGCCTGAAGTTTTCAACCGTTCGCATGATCCCTATGCCCTCCGTGAACGAGCTTCCTGTGGATTGATACTGTCCATTACGGAGAAACGAATAAATGCCAGACCCATTTGGGTCAACCAACCAAGTTTCGAGATTGGGTTGCTGCTCAGATAGATAGTGTGAGTTTCCGGCAATGGTTCCACCAGTCCCCACCACTGAAACCAGAGCATCAATATTCCCCTGTGTTTGCTGCCAGATCTCAGGTCCAGTATTTAAATAGTGCGCTCGATAATTACTGAGATTTTCAAACTGATCTGCCCACCAATAATTCTCATTTTCGACACCAATCCGCTTAGCCGTGTGGTAAAAATGTTCAGGGTTTGCAAAAGGACAAGGGTCGACCAATAACAGTTCAGCGTTATAAAGCGAGATCATGCGCTCTTTCTCTTGTGCCTGCCCTTTTGGCATCACCACCAACATTTTGTAACCAAAGGATTTAGCCACCAGAGCAAGGCCGATCCCCGTATTTCCTGCGGTACCTTCAACGATTGTCATTCCCGGCTTAAGCTTACCGGCTTCTACTGCATCCATAACCAACTGAAGTGCCGCTCTATCTTTAATCGAGCCACCGGGGTTCTGGTGTTCGCACTTAATAAGAATCTCACAACCTGATATCTCTGAAAGGCTGTTGATTCTAACAAGATCGGTATCGCCGATGAGTTCACTGAGATTGTTTGCAATGTGGGCAGATGACATCGCGACTCCATTTATTTGTTGAGGATGAGTTTGTTGATCGATTGAGCTGTCGATGATCATAAGCGTAGCTCTGAGGTCTGCTTAGTCAAGGAGTGGCGGAATTGAAAAGACTCTCATTTTCCAAATAACAATTATAATTAGGGGTGATCGAATAGACTGAGGGTAAAAAAATGTTTCTAAAAGAGAAAAAGAGCGGTGACCTCGTAGATGTAACTGAAATGACCAAATTAACCAACTTATTTCAGGACAGTATCGAAGGTCGGTTTCAAGCTGGCGAAGAACAGCAAGACCCTGAGATGTTTAAAAAGTCCGAACTGGTTTTTATGTCAGGTGAAGAGTTACCTCGATGCTGGACAGATCCAAACTACCGCTCAGAGGTTAAATAACCTTAACTCTTCCTGAGTACCAAGTGAGTTGTAATTGAAATTCTGTTCTAAAAGCGTTTGACGATGGCCATGTGGACTATAATGGCATAGTTAATTTGGCCCCCTGTTAAAGCGTTCAGACGCATCTTTACTAGACACAAAAAAGCGAGCCACTTGGGCTCGCTTTTCAATATTTGTCTTGCTTAGACTTTAGCTTCGATTACAGAAGTTCTACCGACTGTTGAGCAATAACGAACTCTTCGTTAGTTGGGATAACCATTGCTACAGCGTCTAGCATTTCTGATTTAGCGATGATGCCTTCAGCGCCAAAACGAGCGGCTTCATTGCCTGCTACATCTTCAACAAAACCAAGAATCTTAAGGTTGTTTAAGATCTCACGACGAATTGGTAGAGAGTTCTCACCGATACCACCTGTGAAGATGATGCCGTCTAAAGAATCTAGCGTTGCAAGGTAAGAAGCAACGTATTTGGCTACGCGGTAAGTAAACACCTCAAACGCAAGCTTAGCGCCTTCATGGCCCTCTTCCATTGCTTCTAAGATGCCACGAGCATCGCTCGTAAGACCAGACACGCCAAGGAAGCCAGACTCCTTGTTTAGAGAGTTAAATACTTGCTCTTGTGACCAACCTTTCTTAAGTAGGTATTCGATGATACCTGGGTCTAAGTCACCACAACGTGTGCCCATCATAAGACCAGAAAGCGGTGTAAAGCCCATTGAAGTATCAACACTGTTACCGTCTTTGATAGCACATACAGAAGCACCGTTACCTAAGTGAACAGAGATGAAGCTCGATTCTTCTACTGGCTTGTTGACCATTTTCGCAGCTTCACGGCTAACGAAGTAGTGGCTCGTACCGTGGAAACCGTAACGACGAACGCCAAAGTCTGTGTATAGCTCTTTTGCGATTGCACCTGTAAATGCACGTTGTGGCATTGTTTGGTGGAAAGCAGTATCAAACACAGCGAACTGAGGTAGAGAAGGGAAAGCTTCAATCGCAGCACGGATACCGATAGCACCTGCTGGGTTATGAAGTGGAGCTAAGTCAGATAGGCTTTCAATCTCACTCGTTACTTCTTCAGTAATACGAACGGTTTGAGTGAACTTCTCACCGCCGTGAACGATACGGTGACCGATTGCCACGATATCCGCCGTGAAGCCTAAGTCTTCCATCAGACCAACCAATTTGCCAATGGCAATTTTGTGGTGGTTACCCTCGCCTTGAATAGCAATTTCTGTTTTCTGACCTTGATGCTTCCAGCTCATGCGAGCATCTTCAAGACCAAAACACTCCCCTAAGCCACTTAATACTGCGTCACCAGAAACAGAATCGATGACAGCAAATTTAAGGGAAGAACTACCCGAGTTAATAACCAGAACAAACGAATTAGACATTGGATATGGATCCTGTTTCAGTACGAATTTAGTGAAGTTTGCGCTTCAATTTTAGTTAAGTCTATTATTCAATAATTTTTGAATCTTTCAACTTTTGTTTTGCAAAAACCACCAAATGAACACAAATAAGTTGATCTTAGTCATCAATTCATTTCTTTCGAGAACGAAAATTAAAAAATAGTTGAATTAGATAAAGTAAATGCACTTATGAAACTGATAGGTTCATACAAACCACATTCAGAGCAAAGTCATCTCGGATTGAAATCTGATCCAAGAGACCAATTCATAAATTGAGCCCATAAAGCCAAAAAACAAGCTAGCGTTCTACGCTGCGACTTAAAAAATACAGCACGACACTTAAATATAGAGCTGTTGGTTGCCAATACCCGCTAATAGACTTTAAGGCGTTTAACTTCGCCTCAGCACTATAAATAGATCACTTATTTGGTTCGAAAGGTTGAACAGCTCTTACCTCAAAATCCATTTTCATTTTTCATTATAGCTGTGCATTTCTTTTGCTAGACAGCGAACGACTCCCATATCCCCTGACTAAATACCCTAAACAACGCTTTAAGCACATGTGAGTGTGAGTGCCATGTGATACGAGGCACTATCTTAAACGGGGCTTAGAACGTGCTACAGGCGTGAAGAATAAAATAGCAGGCACAAAAAAGCCGAGCATTATGCTCGGCTTTTAAATTCACTGTTTAAGCTATTCGTCTTTAAGCACTTGGCTTGTAAGCTTCAGCTTAAGCTAAAGGTTGATTAACCTTCGCTGCGCTCTGGACGACGACCGCGGTTGCCGCCATTGCCTGCTGCTGCGCTGCCATGGCCACGTTCGCCACGGTGGTTACCACGGTGATCACCACCACGGTTACGGTCAAAGCGACGTTCGCCATCACGACCACCAGCAGAGTTACCATCACGACCGCCAGCTGGGCTACCATCACGGTTGCCACGGTAGCCACCACGACCGCCATTGCCACCTTCACGGTTACCACCTTCGCGATTACCGCCTTCACGGTTACCACGATAGCCGCCGCCATCACGACCGCCACGACCGCCATCACGACCGCCACGGTTGCCATCACGACCGCCGCCGCCACGACGAGGCTCACGGAAGTCGTTGAAATCAACAACTACAGCGCCAGCTTCTTTTTGACGAATGCGAAGTTTGCTTAACTTACCAGTAGTTTCAGAGTTCATTGCTTTTGGAAGCTGAACGTAAGTAGAACCTTGGTCTAGCTTGATAGCACCGATAGAACCTTTAGTTAGGCCAAGTTCGTTTGCTAGTGCGCCAACGATATCTTTAACCTGAACACCTTGCTCACGGCCAACTTGTAGTTGGTAAGTATCCCAGTCTTGCGTATTGAAGTTACGACCACCACCGTCACGGCCATTGTCACGATCTTCACGACGATCTTTACGACGGTTCTTATCACGCTCAATAGCAGCGATCATTGGGTCTTCGCCAACGTAGAATAGTGGGCTCTTACCTTGCTGACGCTTAAGAAGCATTGCAGCTAGAGTAGCAGCATCAACTTCTAGAGATTCTTGTAGTGTCGAGATTAAACCTGCGAAGTTTTCTAGAGCTTTGCTCTCTTTCTCAGTTTCAAGCTCAGCACCAAGCTTAGCAACACGTGCAGCAGCAACTTCGTCACGTTGTGGAAGTTGGATTTCTTCCATTTGAGACTTAGTTACACGCTCGATTGTGCGAAGCATACGGATTTGGTTAGTACGAACTAGTAGGATCGCTTTACCTTTACGTCCAGCACGGCCTGTACGACCAATACGGTGGATGTAAGATTCAACATCGAATGGGATGTCGTAGTTAAATACGTGAGTGATACGTGGAACATCAAGACCACGTGCTACAACGTCAGTTGCAACTAGGATATCGATAACACCTTGTTTGATGTGATCAACAGTGCGCTCACGTAGAGACTGAGGAATATCACCGTGCAATGCAGCAGCTTTGAAGCCACGTGCAGATAGCCAATCAGCTAGACGCTCAGTGTCTTGACGAGTACGTACGAATACGATTGACGCGTCAGTTTCTTCAGTTTCAAGAAGACGAGACATTGCTTCGTCTTTCTCTACGCCTTTAACAACCCAGTAATTCTGCGCTACTTTATCAACCGTGTGGTTAGTACCAGCAACGTCAACTCGTGCAGGGTTACGTAGGTAACGGTCAACAATAGTCTTAACCATTGGAGGCATAGTTGCAGAGAAAAGTACACGTTGTGCAGATTCTGGAGCTTGCTCAAGGATCCAAGTAACGTCATCTACGAAACCCATTTTTAGCATTTCATCTGCTTCATCAAGAACAAATGTATGTGCTTCATCTAGGTGTAGACGGTCACGAGTTAGTAAGTCTTTAACACGACCTGGAGTACCAACAACAATGTGAGCACCGCGGCTTAGAGCACGCATTTGGTCAACAATTGAAGCACCACCGTAGATTTCAAGAACTTTAAGACCGTTGATGTCACGACCTAAGTTTTTGATTTCCGCAGCAACTTGAATCGCTAGCTCACGAGTAGGAGCCATGATGATTGCTTGTGGTTTGTGTTGGTTCAGGTTGATTTTGTTAAGTAAAGGCAGAGAGAATGCTGCTGTTTTACCAGTACCAGTCTGTGCTTTACCTAGTGCGTCACGGCCTTCAAGAAGAAGAGGAATAGCTGCTGCTTGGATTGGAGTCGGAGAAACGAAACCCATGCTATCAAGAGCTGAAAGAATGTTATCGTTAAGGGCTAATTCATTAAATTGAATTACAGATTCGGACATTGGGATCCCACTATATATAAGTAAACAAAAGGTCCCGGGAGCTCTATCAATTCCAATACTGATCCAATCAGATACTGATTCCATTCAGAGTTACGAAGCAGTAATAAAACACTTCAAGCCATTAGGGACGTCTAAGGGAGGCGGATTATTCCCTAAATGCATAAAAAAATCCAGAAAAAATTGAAATACATCACATATTTTTCGCTTTTACATCAATACTGGTTATCATATCGTCAAAACTTGATGAATATCTCGTCACAGCACCCATCTTCTAGCAAATTGACCTAGTTAAATAAGAGGGCAATTAATTAACGCTCACTTCGCCTTTAAGTAGTAATCAAGCCTCGCAATGATTATAGTGTGCTCAATTGTCCTCGATAGATAAAAGTCAAAATGTTTCAAGATAATCCTCTACTCGCTCAACTCAAACAGCAAATCCAAGAAACCCTCCCTAAAAAGGAAGGTACAATCAAAGCCACTGAAAAAGGGTTTGGTTTTCTCGAAGTCGATAACAAGACCAGCTTCTTCATTCCACCTCCATACATGAAGAAATGTGTACACGGTGACAAGGTAATTGCCATCATTCGCACCGAGAAAGATCGCGAAGTAGCAGAGCCTGAGGAATTGATTGAACAAGGCCTTACTCGTTTTATTGCACGAGTGAAGTTGTTTAAAGGTCGTTTGAACGTTGTTCCAGATCACCCACAACTGAAAAAGCTGCAACTTAAAGCGAAAGCAAAAAAGGGGCTAAACCCTGAAACGCTAAAAGAAGGCGACTGGGTTGTTGCCCATATCATTCAACACCCGTTAAAAGGTGACAACGGATTCTTGGCTCAAATCTCTGAAAAAATCACAGATGCTGACGACAAGATCGCACCTTGGTGGGTAACGCTTGCACAAAACGACCTACCAAACAGCGAACCTGAAGGCATTGACGACTGGCAGATCAAAGACGACGCTGATCTTGAACGTATCGACATGACTCACGTTCCTTTTGTGACTATCGATGGCGAAAGCACAAAAGATATGGACGATGCGCTTTACGCTAAGAAGAAAGAGAACGGTGATTTTGAGCTAACTATTGCGATTGCTGATCCTACCGCTTACATCTCTCCAGATGATGCGATGGATAAAGTGGCTCGTGAGCGCGGTTTCACTATTTACCTTCCAGGTCGTAACATTCCTATGTTACCTCGTGATCTGGCTGACAACTTATGTTCACTAATAGAGAACGAAGTTCGCCCGGCACTTTGTTGCACAGTAACAGTATCTAAAGAGGGTGTTATCGGTGATGACATTAACTTCTTCGCTGCGAACATCAAATCTCACGCTCGTCTTGCTTACGACCACGTATCAGACTGGCTAGAAACCGGTGTATCAAACAAATGGCAACCATCAGAAGAGATCGCTGCGATTGTTTCTGACCTTCACCAATTTGCACAAGCACGTTCAGCATGGCGCTCAACAAACGCTGTTGTATTCCCAGACCGCCCTGACTACCGCTTTGAGCTTAGCGAAGATAACGATGTTGTCGCTATCCACGCAGACATGCGTCGCACTGCAAACAAGTTGGTTGAAGAGTCTATGATCAGCGCGAACATCTGTGCAGGCCGAGTACTAAAAGAAAGCTTTAACCAAGGTGTCTTTAACTGTCACTCTGGTTTTAAAGCTGAGAAATTAACAGACGTTCTGGAGCTGGTTAACCCAGAAGCAGAAACACCGTTTACAGAAGAGCAGATCGTATCTCTAGAAGGCTTCGCAACTCTGCGCCGTTGGTTAGGCTCTCTAGACAACAGCTACTACGACAACCGTATTCGTAAATTCCAAGCGTACAGCGAGATTAGCAATGAACCTGCGCCACATTACGCGATGGGTTTAGACATTTACGCGACGTGGACTTCTCCAATTCGTAAATACGGTGACATGATTAACCACCGTATGCTTAAAGCACACATCTTAGGTAAAGCGCCAATTCAAACACCAGACGAAACTATTGGTGATGAACTTGCCCTGCACCGCCGTCACCACGGTATGGCTGAGCGCAATGTTGGCGATTGGTTGTACGCTCGTACTCTAGCAAACGCTCCTGTAGAAGAGACTCGCTTCCAAGCAGAGATCTTCGACATTAACCGTGCTGGTATGCGTGTGCGTCTGCTTGAGAATGGTGCAGCTGCATTTATCCCTGGCTCTCTCATTATTGATAATAAAGAGAGAATAGAGTGCAACGGTGATATGGGTACTGTATCTATCGATAAAGAAATGGTATACAAACTGGGAGACGTTTTAGAAGTAGTTCTCTTCGAAGTTAATCAGGAAAACCGTAACTTAGTAGCAAAACCTACTCAAGTATTTGCGGACTTGCCTAGCGAGCCTGAAACGACAAACGAAACCGAAGCTTAAGAACTTTAACGGTTACGGCTTTCAAGGTTACGGCTTTCAAGGTTACGGCTTTCAAGGTCAAAGCTTGCAAGGTTAGAGCTTTCAAGGTCAAAAGCTTCAAAGGTTCACTTCTAAAGGCGCTAATTATTAGCGCCTTTTTTGTAAATGTCTCATGCTTAAACAATACTTAAAAAAATAATCAATAAGCAATCAGTTTACAACGTCAAAGAAGCGCACTATGTCATCAATCACAGTTACTCAATTCAGAAATTTCATTCCCAGGAAACGGGAACGTTACCCCGCCTCTAAAAACGGTATTTTCATCGTTTCTAAAGGCAGTATTTCTTTCGTGCTACCTGATGGGACTGAAGCCTCATTGCAAACCGGAGATTTTACTCTTTACAATTCTGGTCAGATTAAAGACATCACCGTTGACACTGAGAATGGCGAATTCAGCGCAACCTGTATAGATTTTGATTTAGCTATTTTTCAGAAATTCATTAATCAGTTTAGCGACCTAGAACCCACTCGAGTCCCAGATAAATACATTAAGTTTAATCAAACTGATACCGAAATCTGCCAATTGAAAGAACTCATCATGTCGCTCGTTCATTCATCGACTCAGAATGACTACGCACTCACTCAATTAGGTTTAGGTTTGCTCTCTCTAATGGTCGAGCAGCACCCTGCTCTGTTAGTTATTATTGCCCGAGCGTCAAGGTTAACCGTGACGCAAAAGGTCATTCATTACATTGAACAGAACATTGAAAATAATATCTCACTCGATACCCTAGCCAGCTATATGGGGATGTCACCAGCCACACTTAAGCGCCGTTTATCGGCTGAAGACCTTTCATTTTCAAATCTATTAAAGATAAAGCGAATCGCCCACGCAGCGACACAGCTCAGAACATCGAATAAATCTATTACTCAAATCGCTTATGAATCTGGATTTAAAAGCGCGGCACACTTCAGTACAGCCTTTAAAACCTATCATGGCAAGACTCCAAAAGACTTCCGCTCTTTGGTTGCACAGTCTTATTAGCTGCATAATCTTATTGGCTGTACTGTCTTATTGGTTGAACAGTCTTAGAAAGTGCAGGGACAGGTAAAAGTATAAATCTGAAATGTGTTGATTGGAATTTACGAAGGTCGTTCGTTTTTGGTATCAAACCACCAGCGAACGCCTAAGTAAAATTGTCACGACCAGAAGTAAGATTTAGGGTCTTTTTCTATTTCAGCCAAAATAGCATCAAGATCCTTGGATTGAGGAAGGTAAGGGTAAGGTCCCCAATTGACAGAGTCGGTTTCCGCATTATCTTCAAGTGGCACCATCACCACCCAGCAAGATAACGACTCATCAAAGGTAACGCAGGCGATCTCGTTGGTATAATCACTATGAGATGAGTCGAGTAGATAATGCGCCTGAGAAAACAGCACACCACCCTCACACTCTTCATAAAGGGATTTGCCTAGCTCTACAGGTAAACTACGATTTCGTGAAGTACAGAGCCTCTCAGCTCCAATTAAAAGACGATTCAGTTCTATATGAATAACGGACATAACACCCCTTGTAACTTCATAGAAACTTCTAAGTAGTGAATTCCTCTACTTAGCTTAGGACTCAACGATCATTTTAGCGAACAAGTGCAAACAAAATACCCGCCCTGCTCCCAGAAACGAATCCTTCTTCAGTAAACACATTCTAAAAGGGTAAAGCCGTCTAAATTTCATTAACCAGTGCCATTTTGGCAGCCAGACTGTCTTTCACTCACCAGATTAACTGCTATAACGTATCCGTATAGAATTTCACAAAAGTGTCATATAACCGACCTATCATAGCCAACAAATGTTATTAACTAGGAGTTGTTTATGTTACGAGTCGCGCTTGCCTCTCTTTTATCCTTAGCCCTGTCTTCTCAAGCTGCTTTAGCACAAGAAACCACTATTTCGGGCTCCACTTCAGTATCACGAGTGATGGATGTATTAGCTGAGGAGTACAACAAGACTCACCCTGATAACTATATTGCGGTTCAGGGCATCGGTTCTACAGCGGGTATTACCATGGTTAACAAAGGTGTCTCTGATATCGGTATGAGCTCGCGTTATTTAACCGACCGCGAACAGGACGAAAAATTGAAGGTGTTTCCAATTGCCTTTGACGGCCTAGCTGTCGTAACTAACCGCTCAAACGCTGTAAGCAACGTTACACGTGAGCAGCTATTCGATATCTACAAAGGCAAAATTACGAACTGGAAAGCCGTGGGTGGTGCGGATCAGCCTATCGCAGTTGTAACTCGCGAAGCGTCTTCTGGTTCACGCTATAGCTTCGAAAGCTTGCTTGGTTTAACGAAAATCATTAATGACCGTCTGGTTTCTGACATCAACCCAAATAACTTGGTTGTAAACAGCAACAGCATGGTTAAAACGATTGTTAACCATAACCCACACGCGATTGGATTTATCTCTGTAGGTTCGATCGACCGTTCGATTAAAGCCATTACATTTGAAGGCGTAGAGCCAACATCTAAGAACATTGCTAACCACAGCTATGAATTGGCTCGCCCATTCTTGTTGCTACACAAAACTGAATCAGTTTCTGACGAGAGCAAAGATTTCATCAAGTTCGTGAAGTCAAAGCAAGGGCAAGATCTTATCGAAGAGTACGGCTACACGCGTATTAAGTAGCTTACTGCGTCTAAACTAACTAACCGCGTATTAATTAGCAAAACACGCATTAAGTAGTTACACACGTACTAAATAGCGACATACACATTAAGTCAGCAAAGGCTTTTCGTGATGTTGTTACCAACGCTAGAGATGTCGATTTGATACGACACAAACAAAAAAAGAGAGAGCCTTAAGCTCTCTCTTTTTTTGAATCTATAATCTTCGCTTAAAAGCAGTTCCACTTATAAAAAAGCTCTAGAAGTGAAGCTGGATCACTGAAACGATCACAGCGCCAGGACGACGAATACCTTCGATTTCTACGCGAATTTCGCGTTCAATCTCTAGGCCTTTCTTAATTGGCGTTACTTTTGTTAGCGTACTTTTAGCACGAACGTTACTGCCCGATTTTACAGGATATGGGAAACGAACTTGGTTAAGACCAATGTTTACAACCATCTTCGCTGTTGGGAATTGAGACTTATCAGGATCAACACTGTCAGTCAGTCTAGGAAGCAGAGACAAAGTCAAAAAACCATGTGCGATGGTTGTTTTGAACGGAGAATCTGTTTCAGCCTTAGAAGGTTCAGTATGGATCCATTGCATATCTTCAGTAACAAGGCCGAACTGGTTAATACGGTCTTGACTAACATTGATCCAGTCGCCAGTATGAATAACTTCACCGATCTGCTGATTAAGCTCATCAAACACAAGCTGTGCTTCTCGCGTTAATACGAGCGGCTGTTCTATTGGCATCTCTGGTGCATCTTCATTTACAGCAGGTTTGTGGTGATCACGAACCCAAGCAAAGAAATGGCTATTTTGCGTACGATTCAGAAAGTCACCCCAGTAATCTCTAAGAGCTGGAGACATCCATTGCATAAACTCTGAGTGTTGCGAAGACACGCTATCGCCTCGGTGTTTAAATAAATCAATGACTTTCATAAGAACCTCAATGCACAAAAAATTTCAATATAACTAGGTAATTTTGAAACACTTCACACTATTGTGCAAATGTTTTCGAGCATACACTCGTTAGCTGAACACTGTTATTTCTATATTAAACAAACACTTAATAATAAAACATCATTTTATTACAAAACCTAAATTAGAGTGTTAGCTCCATCACAAAACGAACATTTGATTATATAAATAGCGTTTTTATTCACAAGCGGAATAAAAAAGGCTTAGCGTAATGCTAAGCCTTAGTTTTTACAAGGATTTAATCTTGCAAGGGATTAGCCTTGCAAAGCGTTAATCTGACCGGAGTTAAGTCTCCTATTCGTCATCAAGTGGAATCAACTTAGTCGTGCCACCGTGTGCCTTCTCACGCTTACGTTGCACGAATGCATAGAAGCCTGGGATTAGGAACGTACCCGCTAACAACACACATAGCAGACCGCCGATCAGTGAAATACCCAACGAGTTCTGGCTCACGTGACCTGCGCCCGCTGCGAATATAAGCGGGAAAATACCTAAGATGAACGACCAAGAGGTCATGTTCACAGCACGGAAACGCAGCGTACCGCCCTTCACTGCCGCATCTTCAATTGATGCGTCTTTCTCTTCACGCTCCACTTTTGCGAACTCTACAATCAAGATTGCGTTCTTCGCGGCCAAGGCTATCAAGAGAACCAAACCAATTTGCGCATAGAGGTTCAACGGTGTGCCTGTTAGATTCAACGCTAAGAAGGAGCCTAAGGTTGCAACCGGTACCACTAAGATAATCGCTATCGGTATTGTCCAACTCTCGTATTGAGCCACCATAAACAGGTAGATGAAGATCAGAGCCAGTGCAAAAGCAAAGATCGCTTGGTTGCCTGCCAAGACTTCTTGGTAAGCCATGCCTGTCCATTCGTACTGATAACCCTGAGGTAAAACTTCAGCGGCTACACGTTCCATTGCAGCAATCGCATCACCACTTGAGTAACCCGGCGCTGGTTGGCCTTGAATCACGGCACTGCGGTACATGTTGTAACGCCATGCGACATCTGGTTCGAATATCTGGTCGTAAGTCACCAATGTACTGAGCGGGATCATCTCGCCATTAGACGAGCGCACGTGGAATCGTTGGAGATCATCCATGCTGCTACGGTGTTCACTATCAGCTTGCATGGTCACGCGGAAGTTCTTACCAAACATGGTGAAATCGTTCACGTACAGAGAACCTAGGTTACCTTGTAGTGTTTGGAAGATTTCCGACAACGGAATACCAAGTTGCTGCGCTTTCTCACGGTCGATATCGACATAGTAGTGAGGAACGTTGGCACGGAAAGTACTGAACGTATGTGAAATCTCAGGCTGTTTGTTCGCCTCAGCAATCACGTCATTCATTACCATCGCCAGATCAGTACGACTACGACCTAATGTATCTTCTAGAACAAATTCGAAACCAGAAGCAGCACCCATACCCGGAACTGCTGGAGGTCCCATTGCAAACACAATAGCTTGAGGCAGTTCAGTGGCCGCTCGACCATTAATACGTTGTGAGATAGCTTGTGCGGAATGTTGACCATCCAGTGCGTTACGCATATCCCAATCATGCAGTTTGATAAATAGCGACGCGCCATTCGAAGCAGAAGCGCCTGTCATGAATGCGTAGCCGTTTACCAGTGTCACACCATCAACACCCGGCTCTTGCTCAACCATCTCTAGCAACTGCTCAGTCACATCTTCAGTACGAGACAGTGATGCCGCGTCAGGAAGCTGCACGTTAACCAGCAAAATACCTTTATCTTCTTGAGGTACAAACGCGGTTGACGTTGTTTTCGCGAAGTAAGTTACCGCCGCTAGTGCCACAACAAAGAAGGTAAACAGTAGTACACCCTTTTTCACAAGGAAGCCTGCAATTTGACCGTATTTGTTGGTTACGGATTCAAGACCACGGTTAAACGCTTGGTACCAACGTGCTGTGTTGCCACCGCCCTGCTTTAGAACCAGTGAACACAATGCTGGTGACAGCGTTAGAGCATTAATAGAAGAGATAACAACCGCGATACAAATAGTCAGAGCAAACTGACGATACATGATGCCAGTAATACCCGGCAGCATCGCTACAGGGATAAACACGGCGAGAAGTACCAGCGTTGATGTAACGATAGGACCCGTTACTTCTTTCATCGCGATAAGCGTTGCTTTACGTGGAGAAATCGTTGGGTCTTTGGCCATCGTGGTATCGACGTTTTCGATAACCAAGATCGCATCATCTACCACAATACCAATCGCCAATATCAAACCAAACAGGGTTACCGTGTTGATGGTAAATCCTGTCATCTGCATGACGGCAAATGTACCAATCAACGACACCGGAATCGCAACCACAGGAATCAAGGTTGCACGCGCACTACCCAAGAACAGGTACGTCACCGCGATAACCAGCAAGATAGCTTCGATCAGCGTTTTCACTACGCCCTTAATCGACTCTGCAACAAAGACTGTGGTGTCATAACTCGCTTCGTAAGCCACACCTTCAGGGAAGTTAGTGCTTAGATTGTCGAGCATCGCCATGACCGCTTTGCCACTTTCCAACGCGTTTGCGTCTGACTGAAGTGACAGCGTTACGATTGAAGCGTCTTGTCCTCGGTATTTACCATTGCCATCGTAGAATTTTTTACCTAACTCAACGCGTGCAATGTCTTTTAAGTAAACGGTTGAACCATCTTGATTTGCGCGAAGCACAACATTTTCAAACTCATCAGCCGTTTCTAAGCGGCCTTTTGTCACCAAGTTGAACTGTACTTCTTGTGGATTGGCGTATGGTGCGGCACCAATACGACCGGCAGCGACTTGAACATTTTGTTCAGCCAATGCGCCATACACATCGGATGTTGTTAAGTTCAGGTTAGCCATTTTCTCAGGGTCTAACCAAACACGCATCGAGTACTCACCGCCGCCCAACACGTTTACTTCACTAATACCCGACACACGTGCCAGTTGGTCTTTAATGTTTAAGTTTACGTAGTTGATCAGGAACTGGTCATCATACTCACCGTTTGGAGAGTAGAAGTTCAATACCATCAAAAGGTCAGGTGAACGTTTCTTAACCGTTACGCCAACCATTCTAACTTCTTGTGGAAGCTTCGATTCGATTTGGGCTACTCGGTTCTGAACGTTGACCTGAGCCATATCAGCATCAGTACCGACATCAAAGGTCACATTAAGATTGTATGAACCGTCGTTAGCACTTTTAGAAGACATATAGATCATATCTTCTACGCCATTCACCGACGTCTCTATAGGGTCGGCTATCGCCTGTTCCACCACTTCAGCACTGGCACCCGTGTAGAATGCCGATACACTGACCGATGGTGGGCTAATTTTGGGATATTCAGCCACTGGTAAGATAGCGAGAGAGATCGCACCCGCCAGCGTTAATATTATGGATATGACAAGGGCAAACTTAGGCCTTTGAATAAAGAAACGACTTAACATAAATAGTCCCCTTACTCAGCTTGTTCAGCAGAAGCTTGAATACGAACGGACATACCATTACGTACACGCTGTAGGCCTTGAGTGATCACCGCATCGTCTTTCTCTAATCCAGATTGAACAATCACCCCACCTTCAACTTGTCGACCCATCTCAATATTTCTACGCTCAGCGACTGGTGCAGCTTCGCCTTCAACCAGTACCATTACAAAGTCACCTTCTAGGTCGGTCTGCACTGCACGTCGCGGAATAGTCACAACATCAATAGATTGTTTTTCACGCAGATCAACGCGCACATGTTGACCCGGAAGTAGTTGCTGATTCGGGTTATCGGCAATCGCACGCATCGCGATTGTGCCTGTATTGAGGTTGATACGATTGCCCAAGAAATCAAGCTGACCTAGGTGTTCAAACGCTTCACCATTCTCAAGTATGATCTGAACTTCAACACCCGCAGAGTCGCTGCTGCCGTCGCCTTCAATGCGATCCATCCCTAACTCAATACGCTCACGCTCACTGATGCTGAACGACGCATGAATTGGGTCTAGGCTAACCAAGGTAGTTAATACACCTGAAGACGGCGAAACCAGATCACCAGTACTCACTTTGGTGTCGCTGATTCTTCCAGAAAAAGGCGCGGTAATTTGGGTATGAGAAAGCTGAACATTGGCTGCGTTTAACTGAGCATGGCTAGCTTCAAGTTGCGCTTGTGAACCTAATAAGTTTGCCGTCAATGCATCGAATTCCGATTGAGAAATACTGCCTTTAGGAAGTAGATTCTTACCACGGTTAAAATCAAGTTCGGCTTTTTTAAGGTTCGCATTCGCTTGAGCAACAGAGGCTTTTGCACTTGCGACTTCAGCTTCAAACGAAGATGGCTCGATTGAGTAAAGCAATTGGCCCTTTTCGACCATTTGACCTTCATTGAAATGACGGCTTTGTAGATAGCCTGAAACCTGCGCGGTGATAGCCGTGTCTTCAACGGCTTCAATACGACCGATGTACGACTTACTTTGCTGGTGAGAAACAACGCTAACATCCTGTACAGCTACGAGAGGTAGAGGCGCTTGCTTGGCATTTTGAGCATCTTGCCCACACCCAGCAAGAATAAGAGAGCTTGCAAGAGCCGTAAGGATCAACTTTTTACGCATGGTTATACCGTCACTTATTAGTATTTGAACAGCATAAAATTTACGTAACACACTCGTCACCATTGTCCGAGGAATATCAATTATAACTAGCCAAAGTGTATCAATATGTTAATTGAAACCAAGTGCTTATAAAGTGATTACAAACGCGTTACAATTCCTAAGTAAATCAACCTCTCAGCTTTTGTTCTCTATGGATATTGTCTAACATAATGTATGGTCAGACAGATAAGCATTCACATTTAATTGTTAAGGAATTCTCATGATTTCAAAATGGGCTAAACGTTTCTATCAAATGGCGGAATTGGTCGGTTCTTGGAGTAAAGATCCTTCAACTCAAGTCGGCGCCGTAATCACTAAGCACAACCGTATTGTTTCCGTTGGTTTTAATGGCTACCCACATGGCGTGTCTGATAGTGCGGATACTGATGACAGAGAAATGAAGTACCTCAAGACGCTTCACGCTGAAGAAAATGCAATCTTGTTTGCTAAACGTGATTTAGACAGTTGTGAAGTTTGGGTGACTCACTTCCCTTGTCCGAACTGTGCAGCAAAAATCATCCAAACAGGGATTTCAGCGGTACATTGCCCAGAGCAAAGTGAAGACTTCCTTTCTCGTTGGGGAGATAAGATCAAGATAAGCCAAGATATGTTTGAGCAAGCAGGTGTGGAAGTAGACTGGTTACCACTCGCTGACCTAAACTGATATCGAAGCTGAATTTCAGATATAGAAAAGCCGAGAGTCGATCTTATCGCTCTCGGCTTTCTTTTACTTTCAGAGCCTTACGTTTCGAACATGAAATGCGTAAACAACATAAAGCGTTAGTTAGGATTAAGCGTTAATTGGGGTCAAACGCTAGTTGGAAATGCCTCTGCGTACGCTTCCATAAAGTCTTTACGAATATCTTGCTCAAGATGAATCGCTTTTTCGGTCGGACAGAAGATCATAAAGTGCACTTCTTGCTCACCCGTCGAACTGCTCGTGATATGGATATGAGGCTCAGATCCCGGAAGGTCAACGCCAGCGTGTTTTTCGATCACACCGTTATAACGGCGCGCGACATCGATAAACTCTTCACAGTGCTCTTCAATTTTCACAATAAGACCCGGCACCATAGGGTATAGGTTTACAAAGTCTTTTACCGTCACAAAAAAGTTATGATAAACGTAGCGCTTCATGAAATTAAGGTTCTTGACCGGGTAAGTGAAGAACATGCTATTGGGCAGCGTAGCGGTCTTACCTGTGAAATGGTATTGCCCGTGATATAGGTCGATTTCCTGAATCACAGTCGCCATCAAGTTGTGCTCAATCACCTCACCGCTGATTTTACCCACTTCGATCCAGTCACCGATTCTAAATGAACGAGAACTCGCACGCTGAATAGAACCGGTGAAACACAAAATGATCTCTTTAGATGCGACGACTATAGCAACAGCAATGGCCGTTACTGACAGCGCAAACTCGCTGATTTCAGATTTCCACAGCACAAATAAAGTGACCATAATAATGGCAAACGTACCGTTCTTGGTACGTGACATCCAGTTACGTTGATCTTCACTGAGAAAAGCGACATCACCACGGATTCGAGACAGAGTGATTCGTCGGATAATTAATATAATGCAGATGATCAGCACACTAAAAATAAACTTATTAGCGAGTAAGAAATCGATCACTTGCCACAACTTTTCCATTACGTATTCCTTTGTATTACAACAATTAAGCTTTATAACGACGAGCTTTACAGCGACTGACTCAACCCAAAAAACGCATTATAAAAAAGCGCTCAAAATAGAGCGCTCCTTTTCATGATTAATTCAGCTTAGGTAAGGCTATCATTTTATCTTGGCAGAAGTAATAAATTGACCAAAAGTTTCACACCAAATCACAACCGTATTAAATCGATTAAGATCAGTACCTTCTGGGAGGTTAACCATAAATCGGTCGAATGTTTTCACATCTCCGACTCTCAGTAGCTCGCTCTTACTGTCATTGAAAGCTTGTTCGGTTTCAATAAACTTAGGTGATAGGTAAACTTTGTAATCAGGCCCCGGTGCCAATTCACCTTCAGAAGCTATCGCATTTTCAGAAACCGAGACGATGCCTTCTCCCCAATGCAAAAAGTCACTGTCTTGTCGGTCTTTTGTGAACTCGCCTGTGTAGATAGCCTGCTGACTGATCGCTTCAACAGAACTTGAGGAAGGAGAATCAGGCTCAATCAAGATAGGTAGTGCATAGATACCAAGCCCAAAACCAAAAGCACCCACGGCTAAGTGGGTGCAAAGTAAAACTAACTTTTTCATCGCGTACTCCCTTATGCTTAAAGAGAGTATTATTGAATACTCTTAAAAATACAAAGAGATATAACGCTTTGATATCCTATTTTTGGTAATGAGTCGCCGTACGCTGAGACAATTCGACAATCACTTTTACCGCTTGCTCCATGCCTTGAATGGTAATGAACTCATGAATACCGTGGAAGTTATAGCCGCCAGTGAAGATATTCGGACATGGTAGGCCCATGAAAGATAAGCGAGCGCCGTCTGTACCGCCTCGGATCGGTTTGATCATTGGCTCAACATCGCACTCAATCATCGCTTGCTTCGCTAATTCAATAATATGTTGATGCGGTTCAACCATCTCTTTCATGTTGAAGTAGCTATCGGTTAGCACCAGCTCAACACGGCCTTTCTCAAGACGCTCATTCAGCTCATCCACTTTCTGTTGCATGAATGCCTTACGCGCTTCTACACCCTCACGTTCAAAATCACGGATGATATAACCCAGTTCAGAGCGAGCTACACCCATTTCAGCCGATTTCAGGTGGTAAAAACCTTCATAACCTTCTGTGCACTCTGGTGTTTCTTGCGTTGGCATCATCAATTGGAATTGCGCCGCGATGTTCATCGCGTTGACCATTTTACCTTTTGCGGTACCTGGGTGAACATTCACGCCATGACAGATAACATCGGCGCTCGTGGCATTAAAGTTCTCAAATTCCAACTCCCCTACCGGGCCACCATCAATGGTATACGCCCATTCGGCACCAAACTTCTTAACATCAAACAAGTTAGCACCACGGCCGATCTCTTCGTCTGGCGTGAAGCCAATACAAATATCGCCGTGTTTGATCTCTGGATTCGCTTTGAGGTAAGCAATTGCACTGATGATTTCAGCGATGCCCGCCTTATTATCAGCCCCAAGCAGAGTCGTGCCATCAGTAGTGATGAGGTCATGGCCATGCAAGGCATCAAGATCTGGGTATTGGCTTGGATTCAGGCATTCACCGCTTGTACCTAATTCTATCGTTCCACCTTGATAATCTTTAATCAGCTGTGGTTTCACGTTTGCACCGGAAGCATCAGGAGCGGTATCCATATGCGCCACAAAGCCAATAGCAGGCACTGGATAATCGACATTCGACGGCAGTTTCGCCATCAAGTATCCATTGTTATCTAAAGAGACATCAACTAAGTCTAATGCCACCAATTCTAACTTTAAGGCTTCAGCAAATGTTATTTGACCCGGTGAACTTGGGCACTGCTGACTAGAAGGATCGGATTTAGTATCAAAAGTAACGTAATTCAGAAAACGTTCTACAAGCTTTTCCATAATTCATCTCACCATGGATTAAGTAATTGATTTACTGACTTTATTATTCATATAGATAAGCGAGGCATTGTTAAATAAATACGTACGCAGAGTCAGTCGCGAGGTTTTTCATCTTACGCCCCTGACCATCTATGTAATTGCTCTACATCATTATTGTGCGAAATTAGACGAGCTTCCTATACTTGAAATCAGAGGGTTTCGTCAGTTCAATATTGCATACGGATGATAAGCGATTGCTTTGTACGCATTCTACGCCCTCCACTCTCAGCCTATAAAAAGTACAAAGTGGATGATGATCACCCTTTATCCTTGATGCAGAATCTGTCATACGTTACACGGAGACACAGTTATGACGATTAATAAATATTTCATTTTATCTCCTCAAGCCTCTGAGGAAACGCTTCAGCCAGCATTAACTGAGAAAGAAGTTCAAAGGCAGGAAGCTCTAAGACAGGCGCAATCTCAAGGTGGGTTTGACACCAACGCGACCTCGTAACTTAATCAATACTCAGAACATATTTATAGAACCCCTAATAAAAGAGCTCTACTTCTCTATGATGTAGAGCTCTTTTGTCTTTGACTCTTCTTCTCTCTTTCTATGATGCCTATTCAAGCGTCGAACCCATTCACGTTTTGTGACTCCCCTGCTTTATATCTATAGCTCCACAACTATGCGGCTAGCTCATTCGCTACGTTGAGAAATGACTCATTAAACTTACCTCAGCCATACCTTGTCGTGTCATTTTGTGCTAATAATTTATATTCGTTTTCATTCCTCACTCGCTCTCTTTTCAAAAACTCTAATGCGAGTACCAGAGAACTTAACCACAGGAATCCCGAATTTAATGGAATACTCAAAACTAGGAAGTAGTCAAATTCCCGTTTCCCGAATCTGTCTTGGTAGCATGACTTGGGGACTGCAAAATACGCAGCAACAAGCCGACCAACAGATCGAATACGCACTAAGCCAAGGTATTAACTTCATCGATACTGCAGAAATGTACGCGGTTCCGCCTTCTCCAGAGACCTACGGCAAAACAGAAGCGATCATTGGTAACTGGCTATCGCGCCACCCGCAGCGCCGCCAAGAACTGATCATAGCGAGTAAGATTGCAGGCCCAGGTCTTCCTTGGGTTCGAGATGGTGGTCCGATAACAGGTGAAGCCGTAATCGAAGCGGTTGATGCGTCATTAAAACGTCTACAGACTGATTATATCGACCTATATCAACTGCATTGGCCAAATCGAAATACACCTCACTTTGGAAAACAGTTCCCAAATCAAATTCGCTTCAGTGATATCGACCGGAAGCAGCATGAAGGGGAAATGTTGGAGATCCTTCAAGCCCTAGCAAGCTGTGTTAAAGCAGGAAAAATCCGTCATGTTGGTTTGTCTGATGACACCACTTGGGGCATCAACACCTATCTCAAGCTGAGCGAAAAGCACGATTTGCCACGCATGGTCTCGATTCAGAATGAATTCAGCCTACTTCACGCAAAAGACTGGCCGTATCTGATTGAGAACTGTGTGCATGAAGATGTCGCTTACCTGCCTTGGTCACCGTTATCTGGAGGAATGCTCAGTGGAAAATACATCGATGGCGCAAGACCGGAAGGCAGCCGCTGGACATACATGCAGCGTAAGGGCATTTTCCGCGACACCGAATCTGCCAATGAAGCGGTAAAAGGATATGCAGAAGTCGCGAACACTCATGGATTTACGCCGAGCCAGCTTGCATTAGCATGGTGTAATCAAGTCGATGGTGTTACCTCATCCATCATTGGGGCGACCACGATGGAGCAGCTAAAAGAGAACGTGGCTGCTTTCAGTAAGCCATTATCAGAAGAGATTCTTACCGATATCAACACAGTGTTTAAGCGCTACCCTGTCCCATATTAAGCGGTCAGTTCTCCCAGCCTTCTCAGTTCGCCTAACTTGTTCAGCTTAGTCTTTGGTAAGTAAATCAGATAAGAGCGTGCTATTTAGTACGCTTTTCTTTTTGTAAGCGGGTCGCTTTTGCTTTTTATGTGGATCGCATTGAGCTATCACGCTTTTGGTTCTCCAACCTTTGCTCTATAATGCGCGGGCTTATATCTAGGATAAAAACATGATTTCAAAAAACCAATTAAAACTCCTTCGTGCTTTGGGCCAAAAGAAACAACGTAAAGCCCACGGTTTGTTTCTAGTTCAAGGTGAAAAGAACGTTCTTGAGCTGTTCAATAGTGACTTAGTCGTGAAGAACGTCTTTGCTACCGCTGATTTCTTATCTGAAAATCACGCTTCACTGTTTGAGTTTGATTGTGTTGAAGCTTCACTGGATGACCTAACCAAAGCGAGTACTTTGGTGAGTAACAATGCGGCGATTGCTGTCGTTGAGATCCCAACATTTGAACTGCCAGAAGCAACTGGGCTGATGATTGCACTAGATGGCGTTTCAGACCCGGGCAACCTAGGTACGATTATTCGTGTAGCAGACTGGTATGGCATTAAGCATATCGTTGCGAGCAGCGATTGTGCAGACCCATACAACCCTAAGACCATCAGTGCAACTATGGGTAGCTTTGGCCGAGTACACGTAAGCCAAACAGACTTACCGGCTTATTTAGAACAAGCGAACCTACCGGTTTACGGCGCGTTCTTAGAAGGCGAAAGTGTTCATAAGACAGAATTTACTGCCAATGGCATTTTGCTAATGGGCAGCGAGTCTCACGGCATTCGTGAACATGCGGCTAAATACGTAACGGATAAGATTACGATTCCTGCATTCGGTGGCGCGGAGTCTTTGAACGTAGCAATGGCGACAGGTATTATTCTCGACAATATGCGTCGTCAGCATAGTTAATCGACTCAAGAGTAAACTACTAAATAGAACTCGCGGATGTGAAGAGCAAGATTCCCTATCTTGCTCGTCCCTCGCTGTAGGGAATGACGTAACTTAGAGATAGAGACAAAACCAACCACCACCTCTCACGGCACAAAGCATCAAGTAGATTTTGAAATATAACGTGGCAAGTAGGTCAATAATTAACTGAATCATCAGCCGTCATCCTCAAGAAGGAGGGACGACTGAGTTGGGGATCTTTTTTGGGGAAGGTTTATTTCAAGTAGCAGAATTACTTTTCTAGCATTGCCAACTTATCAGATACACCATTCCACTTTTCAGCTTCATCCATCGGTGCTTTTACTTCCGTTTGCACTGGCCAGATCTCGGCAAGCTCGGCATTCACTTCAATAAAGATCTTTTGATCTTCTGGCAGTTCATCTTCTTGAAAGATCGCTTGAGCATCACATTCAGGTACACATAAACCACAATCAATACATTCGATTGGGTTGATTACCATGAAATTTGGTCCTTCATGGAACGCATCTGCGGGGCATACCGCCACACAGTCTGTGTATTTACATTGAATACAGTTATCGCCTACGACAAACGCCATGATGCTCTGCTCTATAAGTTAGTCAAAATTGAAGAATGGGGGATAATACTCATCCCAAGGCAAAATTCAACATCATACGACTCTAATATCGTGTCTATTTGCTCCATGTTTCCAAATTAGTATGACAGATAAATCAATTTCTCGTAAAATGCGCGCCATTGTGAGCTTATCGCTTCTTTCAACATCAGCGTTGTCATCAAACTCTGTATTAAGAAACGATCTAGCTAAGACACCTATAAAAACGAGACATCAAAATGATACGTTTAACCGAAATTAAACTCCCACTAGACCATGAAGAGTCAGCCATTCAAGACGCTATTGAAGCAAAGCTTGGCATTAACGCTGATCAGGTACTTTCTTTTAATATCTTTAAACGTGGCTACGATGCTCGTAAGAAATCAAAAATCTTACTTATCTACACGCTTGATGTTCTCGTTGAAAACGAAGCTGAGTTGTTAGAACAATTCATCAGCGACCCACACGTAAAAGTGACTCCTGACATGGAGTACAAATTCGTGGCTAAAGCGGTTGAGAACCAAACTGAGCGCCCTGTCGTTATCGGCTTTGGCCCTTGTGGTCTGTTCGCTGGTCTAGTGCTTGCTCAAATGGGTTTCAACCCGATCATTGTTGAGCGCGGTAAAGAAGTTCGTGAACGTACGAAAGATACCTTTGGTTTCTGGCGTAAGCGTACACTGAACACTGAATCAAACGTACAGTTTGGTGAAGGTGGCGCAGGTACATTCTCTGACGGTAAGCTATACAGCCAAGTTAAAGATCCAAAGCACTACGGCCGTAAAGTAATCGAAGAATTCGTAGCTGCTGGCGCACCAGAAGAAATTCTATACGTAAGTAAGCCACACATCGGTACCTTTAAACTGGTTACCATGATCGAGAAGATGCGTGCTTCTATCATTGAGCTAGGTGGCGAAATCCGTTTCAGCACTCGCGTAGACGACGTTCATATGGAAGACGGTCAAATCACTGGCCTAACGCTTTCTAACGGTGAAGAGATTAAAACTCGTCACGTAGTACTGGCTGTTGGCCACAGTGCTCGTGATACGTTTGAAATGCTGCACGAACGTGGCGTTTACATGGAAGCTAAGCCTTTCTCTGTTGGTTTTCGTATCGAACACAAACAAGCGATGATCGATGAAGCTCGCTTCGGTAAGAACGCAGGCAACCCTATCCTAGGTGCTGCGGACTACAAACTCGTACACCACTGTAAGAATGGCCGCACTGTCTACAGCTTCTGTATGTGCCCGGGTGGTACTGTGGTTGCAGCGACTTCTGAAGAAGGCCGCGTAGTAACCAATGGTATGAGCCAATACTCTCGTGCAGAACGTAACGCAAACAGTGCCATCGTTGTGGGGATCGACCCTGAACGCGATTACCCAGGTGATGCACTAGCAGGTATCCGTTTACAGCGAGAATTAGAAAGTGCGGCTTATGTTCTAGGTGGCGAGAATTACGATGCCCCTGCACAGAAAATCGGTGACTTCCTAAAAGGTCGCGATCCAAGTGAGATCGGTGAAGTAAAACCATCATTCACACCGGGTATCCACCTAACGGACATTTCAAAAGCGCTGCCTGATTTTGCTATCGAAGCAATTCGTGAAGCAATCCCAGCGTTCGAGAAGAAGATCAAAGGCTTCTCTACGCCAGACGGTCTATTAACAGGCGTTGAGACGCGTACGTCTTCTCCTGTATGCATCAAACGTGGCAAAGACTTCCAAAGTATCAACCTTAAGGGTTTCTTCCCTGCAGGTGAAGGCGCAGGCTATGCTGGCGGCATCTTGTCTGCTGGTATCGATGGTATTAAGGCTGCAGAAGCACTAGCGATATCAATGGCAGAACAGAACCAAGCTGAGAAAATTGAGATCGCTTAATATCTCGGTTTAAAGCAAATATCAAAAAGGGCTCAATGAGCCCTTTTTTAGATCTTGATACTAGCCATCGAGATTAATGCTGGTAGATGCAATTACTCTTCGTTTGACTTGATTTGGTCTGAGTTCCACTTTCCTTGATGAATCGCAGAATTGACGTCCCTTCTTGGTAACCAGCCCATGGTTTCTAGTTCGGGTTTATCTTTGAAGTGGTCAACGTAGCCGATACATAAATACGCCACGATATCGATGTTTTCTGGGATATCTAAAGCGTCTCGCAGTGTTGAGTCGTGAAGAATGCTCACCCAACCTAACCCAAGGTTTTCAGCTCTTGCCGCGAGCCACAAGTTTTGCACCGCACACACAGTGCTGTACAAATCCATCTCTTGTTTGATGGTTCTACCTAGCACGACCTTTCCGGTTCGATTACGGTCGCAAGTCACACAGATACCGATCGGTGATTCAACAATACCTTCAAGCTTTAATCGCTTATACATCGCCTGCTTTTCATCGGTGAACATTTCCGCGGATTCCGCATGAGCCTGATTAAAACCGGTTTTGATTTGTTGCTTGGTTTCGATATCACGGACAACGACAAAATCCCAAGGCTGCATAAAACCAACGCTAGGAGCATGGTGCGCTGCGGTTAGCACACGCATCAAAACGTCTTCCGGGATCTCATCAGGAAGAAACTGACCACGAACATCTCGGCGAGAAAAAATCGTTTTATATACTGCATCGCGTTCATTCGGCGTAATTTCCATACATCCCTGTCTTATTGTCGTCTTATTGAGTCAGTATTATCCAACTAAAGTGTGTATGTTGCTAGGGCGTGTTGACCTTTCGTGGTTAAATTTTGTTCGAGATAAAAGCGTTTTAATCGCGGCGAGGGAGAAGTAGCCTAGTCATTCTAAGCAAATCTCCCTCAACAAAGAGTAAAACGCTTTTAGCCGAACCCTTCGGGCAGCGTTTGCTGGTCATTTCTACTACGTTATCGGCTTCTCATGTAGGCTAGCTACACATCAAAGCCTCTGCCTTGTATAAATACCCAGCAACTCGCTGCAAAAATTAGCTCGAAAGATCAACATGCCCTAGTAGTACACAAGCAACATGGTAGAATGCCGCCATTAATCTTATCCTTGTATAAGATTGTTGAACCTTTCCATCGCTATTTAGCCAAATCATACCGAGAAACTTATGCCATTTTCCAAGCTTGGATTAAGCTCACCTATTGTTAAAGCCGTTGCAAAACAAGGCTATGAAAAGCCAACCTCTATTCAAGAAAAAGCAATTCCGATTGTGCTTTCTGGTAAGAACCTTATTGCTGCTGCACAAACAGGTACAGGTAAAACTGCGAGCTTTGTTCTCCCTATCTTAGAAATGCTAAGTAAAGGTGAAACACAACGTAAAAAACGTATTCGCGCTGTTATTCTGACACCAACTCGTGAGCTTGCGATTCAGGTTGAACAGAACATTACTAAGTACGCGAAATTCCTAAACCTGACATCATTAGCGATGTACGGTGGCGTATCTTACCAGCACCAGAAAGATCGTCTTATTGAAGGCGTCGATATTCTTGTGGCAACACCAGGTCGTTTGATCGATATGTACGGACAACGTGCCGTTCACTTTGATGAAGTTGAAGTTCTGGTTCTTGATGAGGCCGACCGCATGCTAGACATGGGTTTCATCGAAGACATCAACAAGATCATCGCACGTTTGCCACAAAACATTCAAAACCTGTTGTTCTCAGCAACGCTATCAACGCCAGTACGTGCGCTAGCGAAAAGCGCAATCAGTGAAGCGGAAGAGATTTCAATTGCCAAAACTGACGCTTCTAAAGCGAACATTGAGCAATGGTTGGTAACCGTCGATAAAGACCGCAAATCTGCGCTATTAAGCCACATGATCACTGATGGTGAATGGGACCAAGCGCTTATCTTTATCGAGACCAAACACGGCGCGGCTAAGCTAGTTGCCCAACTTGAAAAACGTGGCATCCAAGCTGAAGCTTTCCACAGTGGACGTAGCCAAGCGATTCGTGAAAAGATTCTGGCTGACTTTAAGAAAGGTCGTCTAAAATATCTAGTTGCAACGGGTGTTGCTGCTCGTGGTATCGATATCGATAACCTAAGCCGCGTAGTCAACTACGACATCCCATTCCCAGCGGACGACTATGTTCACCGTATTGGTCGTACAGGCCGTGCTGATGCGTCTGGTGAAGCGATCTCTTTCCTATCGAAAGACAACTTCAAGAACCTGTGCATTATCGAAAAACGTCTTGGTCACTTGATTGAGCGTCGCGTTGTTGAAGGTTTCGAACCACGCAAAGAAGTGCCAATCTCTGTATTGAACTTCGTGCCTAAAAAGAAAAGAGATCTGCAGCAACCTGAGTAATTTCAGATTTAGAAAATGCGAAAGTCCGCATTAGCCAAAACAAAAATAAGACGAAGCCCAATGTGGCTTCGTTTTGTTCTTTGAAATACAAATAAAACTGAGGCAATAAGATGATCACTCCTATCGCAACGAGATTAACCCGAGGCCAAGACCTAAAGCTTGAGCTCCAAAAGCTAGTGACAGCGCACAATATCTCAGCGGGCTCTATCGCGTCTTGTGTCGGGTGTGTTTCTCAACTCAATATTCGTCTGGCTAATGCAAACAACACCAAGCTAATCACAGCTCCGTTCGAAATTGTGTCGCTTATGGCAACGCTAACCCCAAACCACCAGCATGTTCATATATCGGTTGCTGATAAAAATGGCGATGTGATTGGTGGGCATTTGCTTGAAGGGACGATTATCGCAACCACCGCTGAATTGATTGTTCACCGTTACGATACTTTGACCTTCAACAGAGAGCATGACGATTCAACGGGTTACACTGAGCTCACTGTCAGTAGCAACACGCAATAGAACAACAACACGCAATAGATCGCCCCGTAGCAACACTAAGCGCCCCATATAAAGCGATACAACCAAATAGTATTAGGAAACACGATGGCTCCAAACTCCGCAGACTCCGTTATCGTTCTCGATTTCGAAACCACAGGCTTATCGCCAAACATGGGTGACCGAGCGATTGAAATCGGTGCGGTTAAATTAGTTAACGGCGAAGTCGTCGACACCTTCCAGCAGCTCATGAATCCAGGGTTTCGTGTTAGTGGGTTCATTGAAAGCTATACCGGAATCAGTAACCGTATGTTAAGCACTGCGGCCAGTTGCAGTGAAGTGATGGATGAGTTTGCAGACTTTATCCAAGGCAGCCAACTTGTTGCTCACAATGCGTCGTTTGATAAGCGCTTTCTCGATGCGGAATTAGACTTTATTGGCCGAGATTACACAGGCAAGTTCGCTTGCTCAATGTTGATTGCTCGTCGTCTAATCCAAGACGCACCGACTCATAAGTTAGGCGACCTTGTGCGTTTTAAAAATATCGACAACGACGGTACTTTCCACAGAGCGTTAGCCGATTCAGAAATGACAGCACGGTTATGGTTATTGATGATTGATGAACTGCAAAGTGATCACGGTATTCAACAACCGAGCTTTCAACTGATGCAGAAAATATCTAAGACCGCTAAAGGCTCGATTCCAAAGCTGCTGATGAGTAATAGAGGCTAACTCTCTGCATTCGGTTTGGGGTTTGTCAGAAGGCTAGTAGCAAACAGTCACTAGCCTTAATATAGCTACTCTACTCCTGCAGTGTCACCAGCGTTGACTTGAGGCTCTCTAACTCATTCATGAAATAAGACCATTGCTTATCACTACTCGCTGCGGCGATATCCACCAAGAATTTCGCTGATGTCTGCATATTCTTATCAAGCTTAGACTCCAGCTCTTGCGGATAATAATCTTCATTGTTCAAAAGTAGCTTCATAATAATTGGCTGTGCAATATGTAAATCGGTCTTCTTCTGCATAAGTGTCGTTAGGTCTCGATACGTATTATTTTGATATTGTCGCCAGCTGTCGTTAGTATTTACCCACTCTTGAGACCACGTCAAAATAATCGTTTTTTGCTCTTTCGATACCGACCCAAGCCATCGCTCTAACCGATCTTCAATTCGACTTCGATAACGTTCTCTCGAATCTTCATCATTCAATGATAATCTTTCTTCGTAATATTCTTGCTGCTTTTCCCTAAAGTTCTTTAAGAATTCGTTATCTTGCTCTGGGGTAAGCTGCATACTTAACGCGTAAATATCTGGAGCGAACTTATTAACGATCGAGCGAATATGATTTTTAGTTTGTTCACTTTGATCAATGATAAAAGCAGAATTCATATCAGAACGGTCTAGATTTTGAATCGCTTGCAGTTGCGACATATACAGCGGAAGTTGGGTTTCTTTGTGCCATTGCTGTAATAAGTCGAGGCGCTCTTCGAGCTCTGCTTCTTGACTGTTGGATAGAGAAACAAAATCTTCAATATAGCTAACCGCAAACCAGCTTATATTGTTGTAGGCAAATTTAGTCCCGCAACCAGCGAATACAAAACAGACTAATAAGACTAACCATCGACACTTTCTCATTTAACCCTCTCACGATATTCAGCAAATCCACAATCCATTAACTCACCCTTTTAAGGTTAGCTCTAGTTCTTATAACGCTCGTTCTAGCTCTTATAAAAGTAGCCTTAATAAGCAGTGGCTGTAAAAACTTTGAGATAAATTGAGACTCAGACTTGCTAATCTAGCTATTTCGGCAAATGATTAAACTAAAAATAATTAATGGCAGTGATGTAACTTGATTTTTATTGCTCATTTGATGTAAACGAAACCTATAAACGAATGGTTTATTTATTTTCAAATGATTAATATTTGGGAGGTAAGCTATGGCCGCTACTCCTCATTATACAAGCGAGTTAGAGTACGAGCTTTGTTATTTTGACGATGGAAGACTAACCACAATTACGATATCCGCTAATAATCGACAGGAAGCGATGACTTGGTATCTTAGCGAAGGAAGACATATCAACGATTTCTATTCGATCAGACCTGATGAATAAACGTTTGATGCGTTACTGGCTGTGGAACACCCTTTACTGCATTATCACTAGCATGACTTAGCAGTAAAGGGAGACAATCTCGAATTACTTCAGAATTCGGGCGCGGAATTGACGACCCTTCATTTTACCTGATTCGATTTTACCTAATGCTTTCTTAGCCATTGATCTTTCTACAGCAACGTAAGCACGCATCGCGAACAAGTTGATCTTACCTACTGACTTACCATCAATACCGCCTTGGCCTGTCAACGCACCAAGGATATCGCCTGCGCGAAGTTTCGCTTTCTTACCACCATCAATCTGGATGGTTACCATGTTTGAGTAGTACGGCTTAGCGATTGGTTTAGCTGGCAACTGAGACGGTTCGATTGGCATATCCATGTACTCATCAATTTGAGCAACACGGTGCATCTCTTTTTCGCTAAAGAAGCTAATTGCGACACCTTTGCTTCCTGCACGACCAGTACGACCGATGCGGTGCACGTGTACTTCAGGATCGCGAGACAACTCAAAGTTGAACACTGCATCAAGGTTATCAACATCAAGACCACGAGCGGCAACATCTGTTGCAACCAAGATAGAGATGGTTTTGTTTGAGAACTGAACCAAAGCTTGGTCACGTTCACGCTGTTCCATGTCGCCATGAAGCTCGATAACACTGAAACCACGGTGGCTTAGCTCATCATTTACGTTCTGCACTTCTTTCTTAGTATTACAAAACACAACCGCTGACTCTGGTTGATGATGAAGAAGCATTAGCTCTAGTGCGTCATCACGAGCTTCAGTACCTTCAACCTTGTAAAAGTGCTGTTGGATGCTTGAGTGATCGTGCGTTGATTCAACCTTCACCATTTCAGGGTTATTCATGATGCGGTCTGCAACAGATTTGATCTGTTTAGGGAAAGTTGCACTGAACAATAACGTTTGACGATCTTTTGGTGCTGCTTCAATAACAGCATCTAGTGCATCTTGGAAACCCATTTCCAGCATGCGATCGGCTTCATCTAACACAAGTGTGTTCAACTCAGACAGGTCAATACGCTCTCTCTCTAGGTGGTCCAGGATACGACCAGGAGTGCCCACAAGAATGTGTGCGCCATGCTCTAATGAACCAATTTGTGGGCCCATTGGCATACCACCACATAGTGTCAGCACTTTAATATTGTGAATGCCACGAGCAAGAGTACGGATCTCTTTTGCTACTTGGTCTGCAAGCTCACGAGTCGGACATAACACTAAAGATTGAACACGAAAACGCTTAACGCGTAGGTTTTGCAGCACGCCTAAACCAAAGGCAGCTGTTTTACCTGAACCCGTTTTACCCTGACCGATAACATCCTTGCCATCCAGAATAGTAGGAAGACTTAACGCTTGAATAGGCGTCATTTCAGTATAACCAAGAGAATCTAACGTATTAAGAAGCTCAGGTTTAAGGGCGATTGAAGAGAATTTTGAAGTGCTCAATGGAAATATCCAACTGGTGAAAAACAGAGTGCATTATGAGTGTTTTTGAAAATTATTCCACCTTAATCACAGTTTTGAAGAAACATGTTAGGCGAACACAAAAAAGCCAGCTTTGTTAGCTGGCTTTTGATTCTATTTTGAATCGCTGCCTATGGCACACCGTGACCTTTAGAAGCAACCCATACGCGATACCATTGCTCGCGAGTCAGCTCTATTTTCAGTGCATCAACAGCCGTCTTCACGCGTTCAATCTTACCTGAGCCAATAATTGCAATTGGGTTAGATGGTAAACGACGAACCCAAGCGTAAATCACTTGGTCAATGCTGTCTGCACCCACTTCTAGACGAATCGCCTCTAGCTCATCACGAACGCGAATCGCTTGTGCTGAATCACCACTGAAGATGCTACCGCCGCCTAGACAAGACCACGCCATTGGACGAATACGGTTCATCTGCAGTTGATCTAGCGTGCCATCATGAGCCACTTCGAAGTTCAATGGGTTGATTTCAACTTGGTTTGTCACCAGTGGCTTACCTAGTCGAGATTGCAATAAGTCGAACTGGCGCGGTGAAAAGTTAGAGACACCGAAGTGCTTAACTTTGCCGACCTTATGTAGTTCAGCGAACGCTTCTGCTACTTCATCCGCATCCATCAGTACATCTGGGCGGTGAATAAGTAATACATCAAGTTCGGTTACACCCAGACGCTCTAGAGAGTTATTTACCGACTGGTAAATATGATGCGCGCTGGTGTCATAGTGATTGATCTTACGATCTGGAGTGTGGTCTCCACACAAGTTGATATCGCACTTGGTGACGATTTGAATATCATCACGAAGGCTTGGCTCAAGCGCTAATGCTTCACCAAACAACTTTTCACATTGGTAGTTACCGTAAATATCCGCGTGATCAACAGTTGTGATGCCAAGATCAATGTGCTGCTTCAGGAAAGTCAGGCGTTGTTGCGGGGTCATACCCCATTCTGCTGTACGCCAGTATCCTTGCACCAACTCAGAGAGTTCTGGGCCTTGTGGCGCTGTCGTTACTCTTGCAACCATGGGTTGTCTCCTTTATCAATACTGAACGTATCCTAAGCGCGTTTTACCGAAGGCTCAACGTATAACAAATGGCAAAGGTAAACGCTTACTAAAAAATGTGAGAGCCGCAGAAAAACGAACACTAAAATCAATAATAGCTTGCTGTCTGCCCCTCAGCCGCTCTCCCAAAAGGCTTTTTTACTCTAATGAATGACGAAACTATCTATAAATTTGAGCAATTAAAGACGATTTAGTTCAACCGTTAAATTGTCACCATCACTATGCAGCTGAATCCAAGGAACTGAAGAACCAGAAGAAGATGAGGAAGAACTAGGCACATTCCATAAACTCATTTGCTCAGAGGAATGATGTGGTGCATTGATGAATTCGACGAGTTGTTTATCTACCTCATCAAAACCAACGCCCTCATGTTTCGCTTGTTCAAGTTGAGCGACCACATCGAACTCATCCTCGCCAATCCGAATAGAGCTGAGCGCAAAGCCATCTTGACGAAGGTATGCCTGAAGCTTTGTGTAACTTAAGTTCGAATATGGCAGGTTAAGGCGAACCACCTCTACGCTTGAGTCACCCAACTCCAGTTCAACATAAACATCCAAATCGTAATATTGAGTGAGGCCACTGCACAACAGAGTGCCTTCAACTTCGCCACAATCCATGAGATCGATATCGTTAATATAGTTTTGAGAACTCGGTTGAATTGGGCTGCTATTGAATACCGTTCGCAACCACCAGCTTTCACTCGCTTGCGCAGAGAATGAAAGGGTATTCAGAACCAATAACAAAGGTAGGATTAAGACAGGAAGAGTTCTCATTAATTGTGCTTATTCGCGCGGTATGAAGCGCCCATTATACGTGACCAATCAACAAACAACTGCTCGAGTCGCAAACTTTAGGCGAAAAAAAACGGGCATACATGCCCGCTAGATAAATTCTATCGCCGAATAACGTAACCCTTCACGATTACATCACGATATTTGAATCACTTATACCCACCTTCAATAGCTGGTTCTTCAAGGGATAGCCTTACTTTATTTCGTTGAATAGCTTCTGGCGGCAAACTGATGAAACCGTATTGGTTCAACACACCTTGATGTTCTTCCGACAAAGTCAGCCCAACAAAGAACTTCTCTTGTTCCGTAAAGCCTTTGCGATGCGCGGGAATATTCAGGTACATATAGTAAACCGTTGCCAATGGATAACGACCAGAGAGAATCGTTTCTTTGTTTAAGTCGTAGTTCACCCCTAGATTATCAACCACACTCAGCCATTTCACATCAGAGATCTGATCTGAGTAAACGGTGTAACCAATGGCGGCATCTTCGTCTTCTATCTTGTTAATCAGATCCGGCAAATCCGCTAAGAATTGAGTATTCGCATACTCCCCGTCAGCTCCACATTCAACCCAACTTGAAAAGGTGGTATGGCCTTGCAGATTGTGGTCGATAGCAAAAGGCAACATGTGTGTGTCTAAGCTTTCTCCGTCACGAGTGTCACTGCTTGGTGTCCATTTAGGATGCTTAGGGTCGCTAGAACAACCAAACACATCGATAAGTTCAGCAACGCTGATGGATGTGGCTGGGTTATTCTCGTTCGCCAGGATCGCTATTACGTCTGCGGTAAACATCAGCTCGGTCGGTCTGTAGCCGTAGCGCATGTCGAACCTAGCCATCTCTTTGTCAGTCCACTTTTTGGAAGTAATACCAACTCGTGAACGTTGCATGATCATCTGCTCTGGGACACTGTCACTCAACAAAATTTCTAAGTCGATCTCTTGGCTCTCAAGCAAATCTTTAACAAGACCTTCCATGTTCGGTTCAATTGCGACTAAACCAATATCACTCACGTCATTCGCTAACGTTGATACAGAAAAAAACGCAGGTACAGCAGCAAGCAGTAAGCCCGATTTATTAGATAGACGTTTCATTACTGGCCTCCTACTGGATCAATCGATGTCTTAGATTCAACATCACTATTGCTGTCGAGCTGCATCTCTGAGGTGAAGATATTCCAAGATGGATTTACTTCCATACTCTCTGTTTTTAACACCGCAATGGTTCTACGTTTACGCTTGTGAAGGTGCTGAGTTAAGCTGGTGATCTGAGTAAACTCTTGTTCGAAGATACGCTCACCATTGATGCCTCTATCAATCAATGCGTCTCGAATCACGCCCGTTCTTTTCTTCGCCAATGCTTTGTTATAAACGTTGGTGCCTTCTGAACTCGTATCACCGACTAAGGTAACTGAGGCGTCTGGTTGCTCACCAAGTAAACGTACTAATTCGTTGAGAACGGCTGTGTGTTCTGGTTTAAGTACATATTTATCGAAATCAAATGCCACACTTAAGACTTCAACATCTTCAACAATCTTCCAATTGGCACAGCCTTTAATGTCTACCGTCACACCTTCTGGCGTATCAGCACATAGATCTCGCTGGTTAATCACACCGTCACGGTCATCATCCGCAAGGTCATCAATTTGATGACGAGTCATCGTCGTATCTGGCGTTTCTGCACACCCCATCAGCAAGATAGAACTCAGTAGCGCTAGTTTAAAATGTCTCATTACTTGTTCTCCCCTTGCCACTCTTCTGGATGTTCAATCCTTAACGCATACGTCAACATTCCCATCGCGTTCAATACGCGGTATGCCGCTAACGTTTGATCGTATTCAGTGCTGATAAAGTTTCTTCGAGCCAAGAACACTTCAACTTTTGCGTCAAGCACATCCAACAGGCTTCGTCTGCCAACATTGAATTGTTGGATATAGCCAAGCTCTGCAATTTTTGCTGCATCCACGTTCTGTTGAAGTAGGGATTTCTGCTGCTCTAGCATCTTGTAAGCATTCCAAGCCAGTTGTGTACCTTCTCTAACCTCACGCTCTGTTCGTAATCGGATCGCTCTTGCCTCTTCAACTCGCCAAGCTGACGATTCAACTCTAGAGTCAGTAGAGAAACCATTAAACAAGTCATAATCCATCGTCAACATCAGTCGAGCATCTTCATCAACACCACCCGGAGGGTTAGACACATTGTCATTCTTGTTGGCATGAAGCTCGAGCTTTAGCTCTGGGTAGTAATCCCCTTTCTCGCGGCGCATTTCTTTACGAGCGGCATCGATATCAAGCAAAGAGGCTTGGATTTCAGGATGGTTCTCGACAGCCTGTTCAAGCGCGACCTGTGCTGAGCTTGGTAATAGAGCATAATCAAAACGTGGATAAACCAAGTTCACAGCAGGCTTGCCGACTAAACGTAGGTACTGAGTTTGTAAATCAAACAGGTTATTCTGAGCAGCGATTAATGAAGATTGCGCCGTCGCAACACGGGCAGAGATTTGAGCCAGATCCGAGTTGCTACTCAAGCCTTTGCTCTTTTTATCTTGGATATCTTGATAGATCTCTTGGTGCTCTTTTACATTACGCTTAGACAGTTCAAGTAGCGTCTCTGCCTTAAGAATATCGAGATAGTTTCTCACCACATCTAACGAGACATTTTCAGCGCGTGAAATCAGGGTTAATCGTTCGGCTTCAGCTTCGAACGTTAGTCGGTCGACATTCGACGTCGTTTTAAAACCGTCGAATAGTAACTGAGATACCTTAACGCCAATCTCGGTTCGCGTTAGCCCGCGGTCGTCAGTGTCGAGTTTGCTTCCGCTGTTATAGCGAGTCTCTTCATAGCCTGCCGCTGCGTACAAGTTCACTTGTGGCATATACAAACCACTCGCCGCGTCTCCGTCTCTTACCACCGATTGGTATCGGGAGTACTGCGCCAATATCTCTGGGCTATAGTCGATGGCAAAGGCCACGGACTCTTCTAATGAAGCTGCTTGAGACAGTCCACTCATTAGTAAGCAAGAAGAGAGTAAGAATTTTGAATGCATTACACTTCCTTTTATATTTATGCTTTAACCCACTTCATCGTTCGCGAAGTGAGTTTTCCTTAGCTCGTAAAATAGGTTTTAACCAATAACTCAATACTGTTTTTTCTCCGGTCAATATATCAACCGCGACTTGCATCCCTGGGATAATGCTAAAAGCAGAATTTTGTTGTTGGTCTTCGTTTAACTGAATATGGGCGCGATAATAGGCGTTGCCGTCTTCCGTTTGTAAGGCGTCGGCACTGACATAAATCACCTCGCCTTTAAGTCCGCCATAAATGACAAAATCATAGGCCGTGAATTTGACTGTTGCACCCAATCCCGTATGAACAAATGCGATATCTTGCGGAGAGATTCTCGCTTCAACAATCAAATCACTGTTTGATGGAATGATCTCAATGATTGGTTCGCCGGGACGAACTACACCACCAATGGTACGCACAAAGACCTCTTTAACTGTTCCGTCAACTGGCGCTAAGATTTGTGTTCGTTTCAGTTGGTCGGCTATCGCCTGTTGGCTTTCATTCAATTGCGCTATTTTGCTGGCAACTTCGTTCAGTTGGCCTTGTACTTTGGCACGAAAATCTAACGCGATGCTGCGTTGGTCAGCTATCGATTCTGAGTAAGCAGCTATCTGTTTCTGAGCCGCCACTTTCGAGCTGGCAATATCACCTTTCAGTTTAACCACATCACGGTTCAGTTTCAGCAACTCGACTTCTGCTACAGCACCACTCGCCACTACGTCTTTCAGCATGTTGCGCTCACGAATCACAATCTCGAGGCTGCTTTCAAGAGTCTGGATATTATTTAGCGTATCGACACGTGCTTGGTCTTGTTGCTCGATACGAAGTGCCGCCTCTTCCAGTTCAGATTTCAACTGTCCTAAACGCTCTCGGTAGTTCGCCTTGGCATTCATTAACGCAGGGTGGCTTGATACATCAACCGCAATGTCTTGAGGCACCAAGACCACTCGTTCAAACCACTGTTTTGCGTCGTTATTTAAAACGACCGTCGACAGCTCAGCCTTTAATCTCAATTGCTGAGCTAGTAAGGTATCCGCTTGTTGAGCCGACTCTAGAAACGCCGCCTTAAAACGTGTGTCTTCTAACTTAGCTAGAGGTTGCCCCTTCACTACAGATTGGCCTTGTCGCACCATGATCTCTTGAACCAGTCCACCTTCTAAGCTCTGAATGGTTTGCACCGAAAGGCTTGGAACGACTTTACCTTCACCGATCACGACTTCTTCTAATGTTGCCCATGTCGCCCAACCGATAATCGATACAATCAATAACGCGCTGAGCCAGATCAGCTTGCGAGAACGAAATGCCAAATGATTGTTGGTCCATTGAATATCATTACTCATGACGACCTCCCTTCACCACAGATACCGTCTTAAAGCGGCTCGTACCTTTAGGTACACTTTTCTTCTGTAAAGAGAGAATTTCTTTAGGCTCACCTTCTGCCACGATTTGACCTTTATCCAATACAATCACTCGATCACACATCATCAAGAATGAAGATTTATGGGAGCTGATCAGCATTGAGGTTTCTCTCGGCATACTTTGAAGTGCATTGAAGAACTGAATCTCGGCCTGATTATCTAGCGCACTGGTTGGCTCATCCATAATCAATAACTTTGGACAACGATACAGAGCTCTCGCGATGGCAACGGCTTGGCGCTGACCACCAGAAAGTAACCGACCACCCTCACCGACAGGTGTTTCAAGGCCATTGCTTAGGCGCCCCATGTAACCATTCAAACCCGACTGTTGCAGCGCTTGTCTTAGCTTTTCTTCATCAACGTTGGTCGCACCCAAAGTAACGTTGTCGTAAACGCTGCCAAAGATCAAATTAGTGGTTTGCCCTACCCAACCCATTCCGCTACGTAAGACACTGGTTGGCCATAATTGCCCGTCAATCTCTTGGTAAAAAGCTTGCCCTGTTGTTGGTAAATACTGACGAGCAACAATCGATAAAAGTGTGGTTTTTCCAGCACCCGCCGCACCGACAAGACCAACTCGCTCGCCCGGCTTAATATCAAGAGAAATCTCTTTCAACGCAGGGCTTTGAGTATCAGGATAGGTAAACGTGACCTCATCTAATCTGACTCCACCAGCAAAATCACCCTTGTCGATCACTTGGTGCTTAGATTCTTCTTGCGGTAAGTCCATGATCTGGTTGAGACCTTCAACGGCAGAGCGTGTTTGTTGGAATCTCAGCATTAAAAGAGAAAGTTGGTTTACTGAGCTCGCAGCACGTCCACTCAACATCACCACCGCTATCAAGCCACCCATACTCAATAAGCCTTCAGAGATCTGATACACGCCGAATATGATCAGAGTGATGGTGACGATCTGCTGACTCGACTGAATAGAATGAGTCACAATATTAGAGTAGTGACGAGATTGAGTCTGCCATTGAGAGAGCGATGAAATAGTCTGTTCCCAACGTTTCTGAGTGATTCCTTCTGCGTTGTTTTGCTTGATGTCCGGAAGGGTTGTTAAGCAGTCAAACAGCTGGGCTTGTCTTTGGGTCGACAAACGTGCGGTTTCATCGAATGTTTTCTCGACTTTACCTTTCATCGCAATGCTCAGCACAATCAAGACCAACATGATCGCGACAGGAATAAACATCATCGCACCACCGAGCCAGCCGATAAGGAATAGGAATAACAAGGTGAACGGCAGGTCAACTAAAGTAACCAAAGAAATAGAAGTGAAGAAATCTTTAACGCTATCGAAATCTTGAAGCTGTCTGGCAAATGCGCCTACCGATTGAGGTCGATTTTCCAACTTCATACCAAGGACTTTGGAGAACAGTTGAGAAGACAACTTGTTATCAATATAGCGCCCAGCCATGTCAGTCACAGAGCTTCGTGAGCTTCTCAATACCCAATCAAAAATAACAACAATACCAACACCTGCCGCCAGAACCCAAAGCGTGTTAAACGCTTGGTTCGGAACCACGCGGTCATACACGTTCATAGTAAAAAGAGGCACGACTAGCGCGAGCAAGTTGATCAAGAATGAAGCGATAAACAGGTCTCTGTACCAAGGTTTTACTTCTTTGACGACACGCCACAACCAACGGGTGTTGGACTTATTCTCGCTGCGTTCATGGGATTGAACGCGAGCATCATCGAGAGCTTGAGCACCCACTTGCCAAACATACGATTCGACTTGAGCAACCAATTCTTTTAATGAAGTTTGTTGGTTTGAGTTGGTTCCGCAATCCAATACTTGAAAATCGTCACCGGGACCTTGAGTAACGACAAGGGGACTCCCTGTCGCGGAATTAACAGCAACAACGGGGAACTGACATTGAGTCAGTAATTCTTTTTTTACGTGGCTCAGAGTTAAGCCCGATTTCTCAATCGCTCTTGGGAAAAGGGACTCATTGAGCCTTCCTTCGACTAAAGGTAGGCCAGACACTATTTTGGAAGGATGGCTTCGAACATTAAAATGCTCACATAACCACTCAACACAACCTAGCCAGCTGTCTTTTTGTTCTACCAATCTAAACTTCCTTTTATAGACCGTACATCTAACTTACAGCGTTAAGTTGTTGTCATCTATCATTTTTTGTAAAATTTGTGCTTCTAATGCACTGCTACTGTCGCCTTGATACAGATCGTCGTACGTAACATCGGTTAATAAGATGTTTTGTTGAACGTCATCATCTCCATTTGGCTTAATAGAAATGGTCACGCCCTCACCAGATTCCTCTAAATCTAGATATTGTGTTGCCCCTAGCCCTGTATTAAGCCCTAGGCTTCCCAAAATACCCGAGAGGTCAATTGCATCAGTATCTGGAGACGCATCAAAATCTTGAATCACATCGTAGCTTGGTGCTTCTGCACTCCCTAAGCCTGAAGATGCGAACACAAAATTATCTGAGCCCGTCCCGCCAATCAGCAGGTCGTTATCATCTGTCGCGGTAATCGTAGAATCCCCTTCAGCAACAAATTCAACCGATACCGTTTGGGGTAATCCTACCGCTTGGTTGTTGCCTATTTCAGCTGAAGGTTCGATGGTGATTTCAAATGGGTCAACGCCATCATAGCCACCCGTAATCGCTAGATTCGGTACATCTGCCAAGTCCACCACATATTGACTATCGACCATCGAGCCATGTGAGAACGTCAAACCTGCGGGAATATCATAAATTGTAATGAAGCCCACTTCTGAATCAGCAGGGTTTACAAGAGAAAGGTCTAAACCAAGAGGAATCGTGCCACTTGCTTCTGCCACGATCGAAGAGTATTCAACGCTCAATAACGGTGCATCAGGCTCTGGTGTGATAATAAGCGTCATGTCTTGCGAGCTCGGGTCACCCGTGTCGACCACTAACTCACCGAGTACCGTATTTTGATCAACCGTTCGGCCGGTAATCGTAATATCGAGGTTACCAAACGCATCGCCTGCAAAGAATTCGAGTTCATCAACAGAACTTGCTTTAACGAGGATAGTCGCCTGTATGATGCCACCAACACTGGTGAAAGAACTGGTTTCTGATCCAATTCGAATTCGATCTAGTCCAACTAAACCTGATGGATCCGAAGTTCCATTCACTGTTACCGTAATCGCTAAAAACTCATCACTGTTAGTTTCAAAGCTATTGGCATCAAGAGGAATCACGATGCCATCATCTTCACTTCCAGTGAGCTGTTCTGGTAAATCGAAGAACTCAACCTTGTCACCAATAGGATTTACACCAACGGTAAATTCAGATTCGGTATAGCGGATTTCTGTGGTGCCGATTTCTTGAGTAATCGCCTCAAGAACAAGATTCATGTCACCACTGAAATCGCGTGGCGGCATAATAACGAGATTAGCAAGCTGACTAGGATCAAGCTGCCACTCGTAACTAGGGTTACCATCAAAGGTACCGCCATCGACGCCATTGTTAGGAACTAATTCGTAGCTGTCGCCGACCTTTATCGCAACAACCGCACCTTCAGGCACGCCTTTCAATGCCAAGGACATATTTTCAGAGCCATCTTGGTCAATCAGCTCCGCGCTGAGTGATGACAATGAAATGTAGTGATCTTCGTCGCCGACAATATCCTCTGTCACCAAGTTCGCCGCATCTGCAACAGGTTCAACTGTGATCGTCACTACGGTTGTTTTATCTTGCGTATCCGTTTCAACGACACAATCCGCTTCATCGGTAATATTTGCAGTTACCGTTAAGGTGATATCGCCGCTGTAATGTTCAGGTGGTGTTACCAACACATCACTCAATCGGCTAGGATCCGTTACCGTCCAAGTACCATTGCCGTTATCAACCAACAAGCCAGTATCAGCAGGACTCTCCGATAGTGTTACACCATTTGATACTGTGATGGTCAGAGAGTTAACGGTCTCCTTACCAGTAGCACTATTGCCTTCACCCTCGATTAGCTGACCATCTTCAACGCTATCTCCCAGAACGAGCTCTAGATTAAGATCTGTTGCTATGTCTTCCTGGATTGTTGTCGAATCCGCGGCAACGGTAATGTCATCCACAACAGGCAATACTTGAATACTAATAGTTTGAGCTGTCGTTACAGTCTCACCATTACAAGGGGAGGTTTCAATCGTCTCTATGGTGAAATCAATACACCCAGCGAAGTCTTCGTCCAATCCAGTTAACGTCAATTTCGAGAGACCATCGGCAGTGATCGAGTAACCGACTACTTCGCCAGCCGCGTCATATTCCGCAATAACACCATCACCCGAAATCTCGACGCCTTCAGGAAGAGAATCGGCAGGAATATAGAAAGAGATCGTATTGTCTGGGTCACTCGCTACATTGGTATTGAGCAAGCCCGTTAAATCGATATCTTCGCCTTCATTAGTCTTAATATCACCACCCGGTTGAATGGGACTTGGTGGGCCAACAGGGTCACAAGTACCGCCACCGCCGTCATGGCCAGTGATCTGAATTTGGAATGAAGTATCAATATACTTCGAATCTTCGCCATCAATCACACGAGCACGAACCACAATATCTAAAACGGGAGTATCGCTTGGGCTGGAGATCGTCATACCGCTCAAGATTTCTTGCGCCAACTCTTGGATAGAGTCACTCGTAAGACCGTTCGCAGAGATAATCCAGTTTCCTGAAACATCTTGAGCGGCTCCGTTGGGGTGATCGATAATCAGCGAATAGCCATCAGGCACATCGATCAAGATATAGTCTAAGTACTCTGAGCCATCCATATCTGCGTCAACAAAAGTAACCGCATCAGACACGTTGACTGGAGAACCGTCCTCACTGAGGTATAGCTGACCAGAACTTTCCAAACGAGTATCTGACTCAACCCTCGCATCGACGGTGACACTGATTGATCCCGAGATATCTTTTACATCAGTCGAGCCTGTCGGCGAAGTGTCGGTAACTTCGTAGGTAATTGGGATCGAAAATGTACCGCTCAAATCTTCAGTAGCGGTGACGGATAGTCTTCCGCTACTTAAAAGCTCGGACAGTGTTGGCGTCGTAGAGTCTAATAAACTTTCTAAATCTAACCCTGAAACCGGCACATCAATAACACTGCCATCGAAATAGAGAGTCAGGTCAGCAGGAAGGCTATCAATCACATAACCCGTTAAAGACTCACTACCATCAACATCTTGATTCACTGATGGCTCTAGATTCAATCCAATTTGGCTGTCTTCAATACCTTGAGTGCTAACTGTTTGACCATCTTCTTGATCAACAATCGGTGCTAACTCTACTTTCAACGTCATCGGAAACTCGCCCGAATCACCATCTGGCTCTGTTGAAATAGCAATAACAGTTAGCTCTAACGCGCCACTGAAATCAGTAACAGGCTTGAGGTATAGGTCATTCAGTTGAGCGTTAGAGACTTGTAATACAGGCCCTGTCACATCATCAACATACGCGATCGTCAGCGACACTGGCTTGCCCATCGCATCCACCAGCAAAGTGCCTTCAGGAATGTTGGTAAGCAGTATATTAATCTCTTCCGAAACATCGTCATCGGTTGTTTGGACGACAAAATCAAGTCGAATCAAACCATCTTCATTTAGAACAGATTGGTTGCTGATGACTTTGGCATCACTATCATATTCCCAATGAGCATTACCTCCATCGACAACAATCGGCTCATCGACGACACCTTTAAGGAAAATATTGATGGTTTTGGTGTCGCTAAGTGCAGTCACATTAACGGGATCTAACGAGTCAACTGTCGATTCATAAGAAACGGCAGTCACCTTAATAAACAGCTCTTCCGTAAACGAACTGATGTCTTCTTTTGGTATTAAATAAGCAGTACCGTTCTCTATCGCTTCAGCAGACACGAGATAAGTATTAGGGCCAATTAAGTCAAACAACCCACCTTGAATTGCCCACCCGTCTTGTACTTCAATTTGGTAACTTAACGATTCAGAACCATCGGTATCAGTCAACGCACCATTGATTACGTTCTTTAAGAAGATGTTTTCATCTTCAAGACCTTTGTAATCTTTAACAGATAAAATGGGAGTGTCCGCATCCGGTGAGATCTCAACGACTACAGTATTAACAATATCGGCAGTTCTATCATCAGGGTTAGCGAAGGTGTTTCCCGCTTCGGTTGCAATCGCAGTAATCTCAAACTCGAATCGACCCGCAAGGTTTTCATCGGCTCTAATTTCCATCTTATCGATTTGATTCTGAGTGTACTCCTTACCCTCTTTAACGGCATTTCCGTTCAAGGTGATATTCAGCCCATCTGGAATGCCACTAATGGTGTAAGACAATTCTTCAGATGTGTCTTGGTCGACCAACTGAGCGGTGATATCCAACTTAATTGGGTCTGCGTCATCTTCCACTGATTGATAAGTAAATACAGAATCCGACCAATCAGGCGCATCTGCCACGGGTAAAACAGAAACAGCAATGTCGGCCGTGAGTTCTTTTGGAACCGTATCAGTGCTAATAATGGCGTTGATCGCTAAAATAACCGTTGAGGTCGTATTCGATTCATGAAGTGCAGGTCGATAAGTTAACTGACCATTCGGGCTGGTAAACTGACTGTCAATCGCCGTTAACTGATTACCTGAAAGCGTCACCTTGCCATCAACCACTTGAAGCAATACGCCATCTAAGTACAAGCTACCGCCTTGCAAAGAAGCTTCAGAGAACTCAATAGCAGTAACGGTTTCGCTTTGGTCCACATCTCCGGTTGCCACACTCACGACGATAATCGCATCGTTGTCTTCTGTGGTTTCAGAATCTTCATAACGAATAAAACCTTCGTTATCATCTAACACAAGCTCAGCGTTACTTATTACTTCATCACCATCTGCATCTCGTACCAAATAGTCGATATCATCGATTATTTTAGGGTTAGTAGGATCTGTCGATACGTTTGGATTTGTGGTTAGTTGGTAACTACCATCTGGTGAAAGAGTAAACTGACCATAAGTAGTTCCACTATCATAGTCGTTGATAAGATTGATCGTGATAGGAGTACCGACATCATCAAAGGTATACGTGACATTTCGATAGGTGAAGCTAATGATTTCCGCACCATCGGCGCCTGTAAACTCTTCGGTTAAGAATTGCCCATTGAGATCATCGCCCTCAACCATTTCAATCGAACCGCTTCGAGAAGTAGGAACCGCATCCGTAACGTTGACTGAATAGATAGCAGGATCAGAGCTATCACCATCGGCATCAGTGACAACCAATTCAAAATTCACAGCAAGATTATTTTCACCGTCACCCGTGGCATGATCAAGCGGTGCATATAGGTTGAACTCTGTTGTGCCGTCGTTGTTAAAACGAATTCGGAAGATATCGTTACCCGACGTATCTTGAGCGTAATACCAACCATCGGCATTCACGTCTTGCAAGGATATCGCTCGTCCGCCACTGCTGTAACCAAGGGCATCAAAAGCATCGATGTTGATTGAAACTGATGCGATATCGTCCGAGCCTTGGATAATAGCGATCGATGGGCTTGGCTCTTCAGTCCCAGTTTGTTCGTTATCACCAATGAGCCCATCTTCATCGACAGATATGCTGCCTACAATCGAGAATGCAGGATCCTTACCATCGTATATTTTAATATCTGACTCTTGAGTGGATCGCGAACCGTCTGAATCAATAACGACAACCGTTGTCGGTATATTCAATTCGGTATCTTTTAACCCAGTGCCATGGTCAATAGAGCGATATAGATCAATCTCAACAGCAACTGTACCGGAGGCATTGGCTTCTAGGAAATAGTCCGAAGGTAGACGAATCTGCATAATGACATCGCCATTACTTAATATCGCATCGAAACTGCCGTCACCATTGTCTCTCCAAGTTAACGCTTCACCATTATGAGTAACGGCTTCCCCATCACCATCTAAAACCGCCTGACCGTTTGTCACATCAATACCAAGATAAACGATAGGATCATGCGATGCAGTGATATCCAAATTGACCACTGCGCTTTGTCTTACGCCGTCTGGTGTTGTATTGGCGATAGGTGTTTCAGATAGCTCAACCGTGCCACTTCCAATAAACGGTTCACCACCGTCAGTAATAGAGATGTTAAGGTCTAGTTTGGTTTTATCATTATCTGAATCGCGAGCAGTAACAGTAAAAGGAAGAGAATCCGTACCATTGGTTTGATCTAAGCCTTTATAAAGAGTGAAGACATAATCCACACTGCTGTCTACATCCCCGGATACGGGCGCGGCAAAACTCACAGTAAAGGCGACATCGCCACCCACTACTGGTCCGGCGTAGCCAGTCAATAATGTTCCATCCTCAGAAACAGTGTAATAAATCTGTTCACCGCCGCTGAAGAGCTGAGGTTGGTCTGCTAGATCAAAGAACACACTGTCTAAGTAATCACTGCCAATCCCGAGACTGAAGGTTCCGGTGCTACTGACTTCACCGACAGAAGCATTGCTTAGATCCGACTCGTTGACTGAAGCATTTGAGTCAAGAACCAAACTCGGATCATTACCGTCCTCTATCACCCATGATATTTGACCGTTTTCTAAAGCAGTGCCATCAGTATCTGTACCAATAATATTCAACGGAATCGTGAGTAAATCACTGGTGAGAACATGATCGAGTGGGCGTTCAATCACTAATACAATATCGGCAAGTACATTATTCCCGTCGACCGTTGTCGTCATTGAAAACGAGAACACATCATCATCACCTTGCTTAGCTGTAATAATGAGACCATCTGCGCTGAGAGTATAAGTAAGTGCTGTAGAGTCGCCTCCCGAAGTAATACCTAATGCTTCTAGTTGCGCGACAGTCTCAGGGCTAAATTGTATAGAATCTGGGTCTGGGTTATCCGAACCACCTAATATAGTAAATTGAGCATTGATGGTTTGCGAACCGGAGGTAACGTCGACTTCCGTCACCGTTTTCGAATCATCCAATATCTGTCCTGCCGCACCATCAGTGATATCAATAGTCGCCGTGGCAGAACCGAAATCACCACTAGAATCTGCGGCAACATAATTAAAAGTAACGATATGATCTTGCTGGTGATCTAAGTTTCGATTCGCTTCAAAGGTCCACTGGCCGTTAGCAAATACGGTTAATACACCATCCCCTGTATTGAACACCGCAGGAGTTGCACCTGAAATGTCCTTGCTGACTCCACCAACTTCGACGCTACTAATAGTTAGTGCGGTATCAAGGTCAATGTCATTGCTGAGAACGTTGCCTGACGATGTTTCACCTTCAACCATCAAGTAAGACTCGCCGAACAACAAAGGCTCGGAATCTAGAATCGTGATCGGTAGTTCACCTAAAACCAGCTCAGTGGTCCCGTCATCATCAATTTGGAGACCTTCGATAATGATCGCTGTTTGAAGTAACTCTTCACCAGCTTTTTGGTCAACCGCTTGGTAGAAAGTGATTTCAACGGCATCGCCGACAATCTTTGCTTCAAAAACCAGTGTTCCATCGGTTCGTGTTGCTTTAAGCACTTGTCCATCAGACTCTAATGCAATAGCGATAGATTGACCTTGAGATGTCACTCCCTCGGCAGAGACTTGGTTTGCACTAAAAGCGAATTCGTCAGCAAACTGAATATTGATGTCAGCAACTTGGGTTTGATCTCCGAAGATCCCGACCGTGCTTTCAGAAAATGAGACGGAACCAGGCAGTATAATACTTGGCATATCATCACTGGCTTCATTACCAATTGAATTGGCAACTCTTGCATCAATGATCCATTCTGAAGACGGATCTAGACTAGAAACATCAATATTCTCGACTAGCCAGCCACCTGACGCATCCACGACTCCAACAAAAGTCAGCGTTTGAGTACCATCATTGATCTCGATGTAAACAGGTAAGCCTTCGGAGACATCGGTTGTCCCCTGCATGACGGTTAAGTCACCACTTCGGAAATCCAAGATGCTGAAACCAGACAAGGTATCAATATCAATAACAGGCGGTACGGTATTAATTTGCGCAGTGCTGTCAGTCCCCGAAGCTTCATTACCCGCAATATCAACGGTAACCGCCTCTACGGTAATGTTGCCATCCGCAAATGCAGACAGGTCAACATCATCGATACTCCAAGCACCCGCAACAACCACGGTTTGTAACGTTATAGATTGATTATTACTATCAGTGACAGTGACATCTACGGTTTGACCATCTTCAACGTTTTGAACCACACCCTGAAGACGAACAGATTTCACTTCTTCAGTATTGAGTATGTTATCGGCATCATCAAATTCTGCGGTGATGCTAGCCAGCGTATCCTTAACGATCGTATCGCTAGAAGTGACCTTATTTCCCGCAACATCCGTAACACTAGCTTCAACGGTCAAAATACCTTCTGCAAAATCCGAATAGTCTTGGCCTGTCAGTGTCCAGTTTCCGCCAGCTACTGTGGTCGTATAAACTTGGGAGACATTAAGGCTATCGGTGATAGTAATAGTGATCGTTTGACCATCTTCAACGTCTGCGACCGTTCCGACCAAGGCACCATTAGTAATTTCGGCTAAGTTGTAGTATTCATCATCTGATGCAGAGAAATCGACATCGATACTGATAAGCGTATCTTTGACTATGGTGTCACTTGAGGTTGCAGTATTGCCCGCAACGTCCGTAACTGTGGCTTCAACCGTCAAAGTGCCTTCCGCAAAATCAGAATAGTCCTGATCTGTTAGAGTCCAATTCCTCCCCGAAACCGTGGTTGAATATTCTACTGACGTACCAGCACTATCTGTGATGGTAATTGAAATCGTTTGGCCATCTTCCACATTGGCAACCGTACCGACTAAGACACCATCAACCACTTCAGATTGGTTATAATACTCATCTCCAAAACCATCAAAATCAACATTGATGTCCGCTAAAGTATCTTTGACTATAGTGTCGCTGGAGATCGCGACATTCCCTGCAACGTCCGTAACCGTTGCCTGAACTGTTAAAATACCTTCAGAAAAAGAAGAGTAATCTTGACCTGTCAGTGTCCACGTACCACCAGACACCACCGTCGAATAATCAGCCGAAGTACCAGCGCTATCTGTTATGGTGATGAAAATAGCTTGTCCGTCTTCAACATCAGCCACCATTCCGACCAACGCGCCGTTGCTTACCTCTGCAGAGTTGTAAAACTCATCATCAGATGCAGAAAAATCGACACCAATACTCGCTAACGTATCTTTGACGATAGTATCGCTAGAAGTTGCAGTATTGCCTGCAACGTCAGTAACTGTAGCCTCTACAGTCATGATACCTTCTGCAAAACCCGAATAGTCTTGGCCGACTAATGTCCATTCACCACCGGTGACTGTCGCGGTATAATTTTCTGACTTGCCATTAACATCGGTGATAGTGATTGAAACTTCTTGGCCATCTTCAACATTGGTCACCGTGCCAACTAATGCGCCATTACTCACCTCGGCAGAGTTGTAATACTCATCACCAAAACCATCGAAATTGACACTGATGTCCGCCAGTGTATCTTTAACTATGGTGTCGCTAGAAGTTGCCGTGTTACCCGCAATGTCCGTAACGCTTGCTTCTACTGTCAGAATACCTTCCACAAAGGCGGAATAATCTTGACCAGTGAGACTCCATCCGCCACCAGAAACTATCGCGGTATAATTTTCTGACTTACCATCTACATCGGTGATAGTGATTGATACTGTCTGGCCATCTTCAACATTAGCAACCGTACCCACTAGTGCACCGTTGCTTACCTCAACTGAGTTGTAATACTCATCATCAAAACCATCAAAATCGACATCGATGTCTGCCAGCGTATCTTTGACGATGGTATCGCTAGAAGTTGCTGTATTGCCCGCAACGTCCGTAACGCTTGCTTCAACCGTTAACTCGCCTTCAGCAAAGGCTGAATAATCTTGACCAGTTAGCGTCCATTCGCCACTAGAAACTATCGCGGTATAATTTTCTGACTTACCATCAACATCGGTAATGGTGATTGATACTGTTTGGCCATCCTCAACATTGGTCACCGTGCCGACCAATGCGCCATTAGTAATTTCGGCTAAGTTGTAATACTCATCACCAAAACCATCAAAATCGACACTGATGTTCGCTAACGTATCTTTGACGATCGTATCGCTAGAAGTTGCCGTATTACCCGCAATGTCCGTAACCGTAGCTTCTACTGTTAGCGTGCCTTCAGCGAAGGCTGAATAATCTTGACCAATGAGACTCCATTCGCCACCAGAAACTATCGCGGTATAATTTTCTGACTTACCATCGGCATCGGTGATAGTGATTGATACTGTCTGGCCATCTTCAACATTGGTCACCGTGCCGACCAATGCGCCATTACTGACCTCAGCAGAGTTGTAATACTCATCACCAAAACCATCAAAATCGACACTAATATCCGCCAGCGTATCTTTGACGATCGTATCGCTAGAAGTAGCAGTGTTGCCTGCAACGTCTGAAACCGTAGCTTCAACTGTTAACGTACCTTCAGCGAAAGCTGAATAATCTTGACCAATTAGAGTCCATTCGCCACCGGAAACTACCGCGGTATAATTTTCTGACTTGCCATCGACATCGGTGATGGTGATTGACACTGTTTGGCCATCTTCAACATTGATCACCGTTCCGACCAAAGTGCCATTACTCACTTCGGCGGAGTTGTAATACTCATCACCAAAGCCATCAAAATCGACACTGATGTCCGCTAACGTATCTTTGACGATAGTATCGCTAGAAGTTGCAGTATTGCCTGCAACGTCAGTAATTGTAGCCTCTACAGTCATGATACCTTCTGCAAAACCCGAATAGTCTTGGCCGACTAATGTCCATTCACCACCGGTGACTGTCGCGGTATAATTTTCTGACTTGCCATTAACATCGGTGATAGTGATTGAAACTTCTTGGCCATCTTCAACATTGGTCACCGTGCCAACTAATGCGCCATTACTCACCTCGGCAGAGTTGTAATACTCATCACCAAAACCATCGAAATTGACACTGATGTCCGCCAACGTATCTTTGACGATGGTATCGCTAGAAGTGGCGGTATTGCCTGCAACGTCCGTAACGCTTGCTTCTACTGTCAGAATACCTTCCACAAAGGCGGAATAATCTTGACCAGTGAGACTCCATCCGCCACCAGAAACTATCGCGGTATAATTTTCTGACTTACCATCTACATCGGTGATAGTGATTGATACTGTCTGGCCATCTTCAACATTGACCACCGTTCCAACCAATGCGCCGTTGCTCACCTCTGCTGAGTTGTAATATTCATCATCCGACGCAGAGAAATTGACACTGATAGAAGCTAGCGTATCTTTAACTATCGAATCCGTGGAGGTTGCAGTATTTCCCGCGATATCAATAACGCTAGCTTCAACTATTAACTGACCTTCAGCAAAAGCAGAGTAGTCTTGTCCGGTTAGAGTCCAATTACCATCGGATACCGTCGTTGAATAATCAACGAATTTTCCTTGGCTATCCGTAATAGTAATTGAAATAGTTTGACCCTCTTCTACATTTGCCACAGTACCAACCAACGCCCCATTTGAGACTTCAGCTTGGTTATAAAACTCATCATCAGATGCAGAGAAATCAACACCAATGTTGACTAAGGTATCTTTCATAATTGTATCGGTAGACGAAATCGTATTACCAGCTACGTCCGTCGTACTAGCGACAACCGTCAACTCACCTTCTGAAAAACCAGAGTAATCTTGGTCTTTCAGACTCCAAAAATTACCAGACACAACTGTGGTGTAGTCAACAGATAAACCATTGCTGTCCGTGATCGTGATATCAATAACTTGGCCATCCTCGACATTGAAGATCGCACCAATCAATGCACCTTTGCTAACTTCATTTTCGTTATAATAGTTATCGCCAAACCCATCGAATCTAACGAGGATTCGATCAAGCGTATCCTTAACAATGGTATCGGTAGCTGACGTAGGGTTTCCGGCAATATCGATGGTGCTTGCAACAACCGTGAGTTCGCCTTCCGCGAAATTGGAATAGTCTTGGTTTTCGAGTGTCCAGCTGTTACCAGACACGTTCGTGGAATAATCTACAGATAAGCCCTCACTATCTGTAATCGTAATTAAGATAACTTGACCATCTTCTACATTGGTCACTGTGCCAACCAATGCACCATTCTCGACTTCAAATTTGTTATAAAACTCATCACCAAAGCCATCGAAATCAACCTCAATGTTGGCTAATGTGTCTTTGATTGTGGAATCGTTAGCTGTAATGCTATTGCCAAAATCATCGGCAACAACCGCATCGACTTGGAGATCACCCTCTTCCAATGAAGAGAGGTCGACCCCATTGACGACATACGTTTCATCGCTTGTGATGGCTGTGGTGGTTACTGTGGTTCCGTTAACATCAGTGATGGTCAGAACAACAGTACGCCCGTCTCGAACATCCACAGCCGTGCCCGTAATCGTGACACCTGGTACTTCAAACTGATTTTCGTAACCGTCTCCACCATCCAAAATATCAACGGTTAATAGTGCACTAGGTAACAGAATATCAAGGTTACCCTCATTCGTGGTTGTATCTTCGTCGACATATTCTGTAGGACGCGTATCAAAACCCGCCTCTGCAAGCGTTTCATCTAAGGTGGAACGAACATAAGCAATAAAAGAGGCACTGGAACTAGGTTGGTCATTCGCTGAGTTAGGCTGTTGAGGTGCGCTTTCAATGTTGTTAACGAGTTCGGTGACCACCTTTTCCAACTGTTGTTCAACAGCGGCGATTTGTGGTTCAGTTAAGGGCTGAGCCTCTTGTAAATTCTGAGGTTCAATGCTGACGACTTGCACGCCTTCAACTTTTGGCTGCGTAGCAGGTAATTGAAGCCAAGTCCCATCAGGGAATACTTGCCACACAACACCACCAACTTCGATATATAAAATAGGATCCATCCTAAACCTCTTCCTTACAAAAACGCTGACCTGAGAACATCAATTTACTCAATAAAAAGCCGGAGAAATCAGCACACTCTCTTTAGTTAATACTAGCAAACAACAAATCATTAACAGTTAATTAATTATCACTAATACGCTGTAAAGTAAACTAATAGGCTGTGACTTACATTCCGTTATATGCAACATCACAAAATACATTCAATGAATGTGTCATAATGTTGAAATTACTGGTTAATTTTCAAGGAATGTCATGACTGCAACGAACTATCTCAACCAATTGAATCAAAAGTATCTTGCGACTCATAAAGCGAAAGAAGACTTCTTTTGGGATACATATATGGGGATCAGTGACGACCACGATGGCTCGACACTCGCGCAGACTCAGTGGACTGAATTTCTAAGCTCTGCCGAACAGATTGCTGCTATCGAAACTCAACTAGCTGCTATCGATAAAATTCAAGATCCCCTAGAAAAAGAGAGTACCCTGACAGGCTTGAATGGTTGGTTAGCGACCTTTAGATCTCACGCTATTGAGTCTGAACAGTCACAGAAGCTTAAAGCCGAACTCATAAAGTTTGAGGCTGAACTGTTTGAGAAAAAACAAAACCATGTGATGACTTACGTAAATGAAACAGGCGACGAAACAGAAGGGTCGCTGCCCGTTTTAGGTTCAGCCGTTAGAAGTAATGGTAATGAACAAGTTAGGCTTTCTGCACATCAAGCACTATTAGATTTAGAACAGTGGCTGCTGGCTAACGGCTTCATTGAACTGCTCAAAAAACGTAACCAATTTGCTCAATCACTGGGTTTTAAAACCTTCTTTGATTACTCGGTGGTTAAAACCGAACAGATGACGACAAAGCAGCTGTTTACGATTCTTGACGACTTCGAAGCACGTACGCGCGATAACCATCAGCAAAGCCTAGCCAATTTGGCAGAACAGAAAGGCGAGAGTGCACTTCAAGCCCACAACTTTACCTACTCTTTTGCAGGTGACGTTATGAATGATCTTGATCCTTATGTTCCGTTCTCAAAGTCACTTCGACGCTGGATTGAATCTTTTGGTCGCCTAAACATCGAATACTCTCAAGCGACATTAAAATTGGATCTGCTGGATCGTAAAGGTAAGTACCCTAATGGTTTCTGCCATGGCCCTATCCCATCTTTCTACGATCAAGACACTTGGGTAGCGGCTCAAGTTAACTTCACGAGCAACGCCAAGCCCGACCAAATCGGCAGCGGTTATGATGGTATCAACACGCTATTTCACGAGGGCGGCCACGCAGCGCATTTCGCCAACGTTAAGATGAACGCGCCTTGTTTCTCTCAGGAATTTGCACCAACCTCGATGGCTTATGCCGAAACGCAATCCATGTTCTGTGACAGCTTATTGAATGACGCCGATTGGCTCAAACAATACGCGCTTAATGCAGATGGCCAAGCAGTACCTGACGAGTTAATCAAAGCAATCATCGATAACAAACAACCCTTCAGAGCTTATCAAGAACGCAGCATTTTAGTGGTTCCGTATTTCGAGCGAGCACTTTACGAATTGGCGGATGAAGATCTGACACCTGAAAAGATCACCGCTCTTGCTCGTAGCAGTGAGAAAACGATTCTTGGATTGGCTTGTAGCCCTCGCCCATTAATGGCGATCCCGCATCTATTGTCGGATGAAGCCTCTTGCGCATATCAAGGTTACCTGCTGGCTCATATGGCGGTGTATCAAACTCGTGCGTATTTCACCGATAAGTTTGGCTACCTAACGGATAACCCAGAAATAGGCCCTTTGTTAGCTAAGCACTATTGGCATCAAGGAAATAGCGTGAATCATAATGGGACAATCGAAAGCCTGACTGGGGAAGGTTTTAATGCCAAATACCTCGCTGACGAGTGCAACTTATCGCCAGAAGAAGCTTGGGCGATTGAGGAGCAAAAAATCAAACAGCTGTCGACAAGAGAACGATCACCAGTCGCTGATTTGAATGCGAAGATATCGATCGTTGATGGGGCCACCGAGTTGGCGAATAATGATAAGTCAAACCATCAGATGTGTGATGAGTTTGAACACTTTATCGTTGGGCAATACGGCCGATAGCGGGTGCTGAGCATCTGTAACCAAGGTTGAACCAAAAAACTCAAACGAAAAAAGGACGATAATTTATCGTCCTTTTTATATTCAGCGTTGGATCTATGCCGTGACACATGTCGAGCGAGTTTCAGTATCAAACTCAACATCAACAGAATCAGCACTTCGCAATGATTTTCGATGAATGCCAAATACTTGCCCCGTCAAAACAATATAAAACTTCTCTGTTTTGAGTAGATTCCAAGCTTCATCAAGAGATTCAGCATAAACCTTGTTCTTGAGATCTTGTGGGCGGGTACCTGCGACTCTTCCATGTTTACGCGCCAATTCAAATAGTCCATTACGATTCGGTTTACACGTAAACAGGGTATCATTTCCATAAATAACACCCTGGGCTGTAATGCTTTTAATCATTACATTTCTCCAGATAATAATTCCACTCGTAGCACTTGAGTGACAAACCACATATCAATCTGTGGATGCTTACACTGCAAAAAGAAGAGAACATGGTGTAACGACCGGGCAAGCTATTACACCATTACCATCAAATGTCTTAGAAGCTCTTAAACTCTGAAGAGTTCAAGTTCTTAGAAGTAGTAGTAAGCTGCTGCGAATACGTGTGTTTCTTCGTCGTATTGTGTGTTACCAGTTGAGCGAGCGCCTTCAATATCTTGCTTGATATCAATACCCATGTCAGCGTTGTCAGCGATACGGTACATTGCCGCGATGTTGATGTAAGAAGCATCTACATCTGCTTGGCCATCAAGTTCATTGTTGCTAGATGCATAACCCGCTGCGATTGTTAGGTCTTCAGAAACTGTGTAACCGCCTGAAACGTAGTAGCCTGTGTTCTTAGCAGAATCACTCTCTTCAATCCAAGAGTTCATACCCAGTTTAAGAGCACCAACCTTAACGTTACCTGTCACTGTATAAACTTCGTAATCAGCATCGTCATCACGAGCTTCATAACCTGCGTATAGGTTGAATACCTCTTGCTCTAAACCGATGTAACCGTTAATGCCTTTATCCGCATCATTATGATCGTCACCTGTTTCAAAGTAAGAAATACCGTAAGCAATACCGTCTGTTGCGCCTTGGAATTTAACAACATTGAAGCCGTCAGAAGCATCACCAGCTGAAGCACCAAACTCGTAAGTAGTGTCGCCAGCGCCATCGACTTTATCTAGAGCCGTATCGTTTTCCCAACCAAATGAAGCAATACCGTAGCCAGTGTCAAAACCAATCCAAGCTTTGTCTACGTGAGTTGCTGGACCTGTATCGATGCCGTTGACCCAAGCAGAAGTTGCAGCGTCAGCATCCGCTACGTTGTTGTCTGTCGTGTACTGAAGCATTAAGTCTGTTTCTACGTAAGCCACTACGCGGTTGTTACGGTAGTTAAGAGCCAATGTTAGACCTGTAGCCCAGTCATCGTAAAAAGCTTTAGAGCCTGTGTCGTAGTAACCACCAACACCAAAAGAGCCTGATACTGAGAATTGATCTTTGTGCATTGAATCGAATGCAAACATATCTTCGTTTTGGCTGTTTTGGCTGCTTGTGCTTACAGCGAAAGCTGAACTTGAAATGCTCGCAATCGCAAGTGCTACTAATGTCTTTTTCATGATAACCACTACCTATATATTGATTCGGCCTTGTTAATCCGGCCTTTTGGAGTGGCGCTATTGTTCAAAAAAACACGTTATTGATATACCGTAAATTTACTGAAAATTTTATAGCCTTGGTGAATTTCATGAAATAAGAATATATTAATGTATCGTTTATATTGAAAAACGTAATCCGAGTGTAAAGCCGATATCGGTGCTGTTATCCATATTACGGATGTTCTCAATCATCAGCGCTTCGACTACGAGTTGATTTAAGCGGTAGCGATAACCCAAAACGACCTCGTTAGAAGGTTCAGAAAAATCCGGATCATTGGTCGCCCAGCCTTGGAAATTGAGAGATTCAATCAATAAGCTATGGCGTTGATTCAACCGATACTCATACCCAATTGCCCAACTTGCGCTGAAATTTTCAAGACTAACGACATACACATCGCTATCTCGATGTACAAGACCAATGGTTGAAAAAACGCTGTGCCTAGGGGTGATATAGCTGTAGTTAAGCTGAACACCTTGCTCAAAACTGGTTCTCGCAAACTGCCCACTTCTTACATTGTTGTAAAACAAAGAGCCACCAGCCGAGAGCGACATTGGCCCTCTAGAATACAGTAGAAGTTCATTGTAGAACGTCAGCGCGTTGGTTAAATCATCACCTTCAAAATCAGACACGTGCACACCTGCATTATGAAAACCCATGGTGAACTGATCTTCCGCCACCTGATCGCGACCATTCTGGCCAATGCGGAACAGGTCATGAAACCCCATCACAAAACTGTCTAACCATTATCTTTTGCAGTCACAACTCGGTAATCCAGCTCCGTTTTCCAGACAGGTGAAGCTTGCCACTCAATCGCAATATTGGATTGATTTTGATAATAGTCGAGAGCATACGCACTCGTGTGTGCCCATATACTGGCTTGGGTATAGGAGGACTTGAACTCAATGGTCCCTACTCTTTTAGGCTGAGCAGAACGAAGTTGTGTTGAAAGCACATTTGAATGAATTTGAGATTGCGCGTAAACAAACATTGGAGAGGTATTCGCGTGTGTAACGGAATGAAAAAAGGTCAACATCGAGACTGAAATAGACAGTAACGCCCTTAAACTTATCACAGTGTTTACTCGGTTATAGAAATGCCCGATCTTATTAAAAAACACCGTTCAATTAATGCAGTAAATGTACTGCTTATCATTCGACAATCTAGAACTAAGAGTTATAAAAAACTTAAAAATAGAACCTATGATATATATAAGAATCTTATCTTGCACTGAGCCACTCGAACGAATATCTTCTGAGTATTGACCTAATGAATGTATCGAGAAAGGAAAAACGTGTCTGCTTTAAGCCTAAGTTTTGAACAGCTATTAATGAAACAATCAACCTCTCTTATTAATAGCGATCCTAAAAACTTTCAAACAACGTGGTCAGAAGCAAGCTTTGACGTTCTCGATTGGTTCGGGATTGATCGTTTAACGCTATACCCGAATTCAATGGTCTTACTTGAAGACGGGAAAACTTGTTCAGTATCCAAAGCAAACATACCTCCTGTCGATAAGAAAAGTTTGGTTGGCGGTAACTACCTTGATTACCTAAAGCTATTGAAAACCAATGAAACATATCTCACCTTTACCAGTGACGAGCTCGTTTCAACCAAAAACTATGTGTTAAAGAAGATCTATAAAGAAGGGGGAAGATGGCACTGCATCATTCCTTTGCAGCTGTTTAACCAACGCTGGGGAGCATTGTCTTTTACTAACTTTCACGACAACGAAACCACCTTCGACCTCGAAGACATCCAGCGCTTAAAGTTAGTCTGTGAACTTTGGCTCTGTTATTGGCAGCACTCAACGCTAGCGAGGACACTAAAACAAAATGAGAATCGGCTTGCAGATGATAGTGATAAGCTATTATTACTCACAAAAAAACAAACCAAGGTTTTGGCTCTCATTGCTCAAGGGTTTAGTGCAAAAGAGTGTGCAGAACAGCTCCACCTTAGCTCTCGAACGATAGAATCGCATAAATACAGAATGCTTGGATTACTCGATTTAAACAGCCACAATGACCTGATTCAATTCGCCTTACGCAATGGCCTAGGTCTTACAGAAAACCTACACACGACACGTTAAAGCAAGGCTATGTGCACTCTTTACGCATAATATTGGTTGTTATTCGTTGCCTTCACTCAGAGCAAATTTGATTTCATCCGACGAAAAGCCTTTTCGACTTAACATTGCGTAAGCCTTTGAGCGTTCTTTGTGATCGTTGAGGTCATATGATTTCTTCTGCAGCTGTTCCAAACAAGATGAATAGAAATCCAGTTGCTCCTCATTAATTAATCGGTCGACCAACGATGACAACTCGCTGGTGTCGATTTGTCGCTGTCTGAGCTCTTGCTGAATAGCAGTCAAGCCTTTGCCTTTACGAGCATACTTAAGCACCTCTTTTTCCAAATCAGCTTTCTCTGCCTTAATTTGAATATTACTTTTCAGTTCATGCGACTGCGTGTGCTGGTCAATCGCTACCTTCACCTGCTGGTAGCTAAAACCACGCTTTTGCAGGGTCGCGACAAGCTTTTCACGGCTCATGGTAAAACTTGTATAGTAATGGTTGATACGGTCTATCAAGATGGTTTGCTCATCAATAGACTTTTCGAAGGACACTTTATGGATTGCATCAGAAATCACTGAATCGGTCAGGCCTTTCTTCTTCAATTTTTCGACAATATATCGAGAACCGAATTCACCAGAAAAAGCTTGTTCCACGAATTGTTCTGCAAACACTTGGTCAGACTTGAGATACCCAAAGCCTTTCAGTGTCCCTAGAGTTTCATCGATCCATTCTTGATTGTCGGTTTTCACTTTGAGCTTCGCAACCAACTCACTTTCCGTCATATCTCTCTGGGTTAGGTGCCACATCGCAGAGTTCATGACGCTTTCAATTCGTGTTGCTTTTCTTACCGTTGTATTTCTACTATTCGTTTTTTGCTGTGAATCATCCATTCGCTTTCAACTGTCCAAACTAAGCCTACCCCATCATAACGTAATTCTAAGGCGGTTGAGTGACATAAAAGAATGAAGCTCAATATAAACGGAAGCCAATAAAAATGGACGCTTATTCAGCGTCCATTTGATATCACATTAAGAATGATGGCTCTAAGCCATGCTTAGCTCTCTTCGTGATTGTAAATATGCACATCTCGTTGAGGGAATGGGATCGTGATACCTTCTTCATCGAAGCGTTTCTTCACGGTTTCCGTCACATCCCAATACACATCCCAATAGTCATCGGTCTTAACCCAAGGTCTGACGACAAAATCAACAGAAGACGTATTCAAGGTATGAAGCTTGATCATATGCTCCGGTTTTTTCAGTACTAGAGGGTGCGCAAGAATGATGTCGTTCAATACCGCTTTCGCTTTATCGATATCATCTGAGTAACCAATGCCGAAGACCATATCAACACGTCTCACACGTTCTGCAGTGATGTTGTTGATCACGTCACCCCAAATCTTGTTGTTCGGGATCACCAAGCGTTGGTTATCGATGGTTTGAATGGTCGTCGACACTAAGCTCATGTCTTTTACTGTGCCTTGAACGCCGGCCACTTTAACCATGTCGCCCACATCATAAGGACGATAGATCAAGATCATCAAACCTGACGCAAAGTTAGATAGTGTGTCTTGCAATGCGAAACCAATAATGACACCCGCCACACCGAAACCGGTTAATAGTGGCGCTAGCTCAATCCCAATTTGAGACAGAGCGATAAGTAAACCAATAAACACGACCGCTTTAGATGCGATGGATACGAAGAACTCCTGCATCAATACGCTAAAGTCCATTTTAGAGTGCGAAACACTCTTACGAACGGTCTTACGAGCCACGTTAGCAATAAGGCGAGTTACGTATAAAATACCGAGAAACAGAGCGAGTTTAACGATAAATGAAGGGGTGTTTTCAAACGCCCATGAACTGAATGAACGAAGCCAACCATCCAACAGATCCAACGCAACATCAACATCCAACACATCAGCGTTAATATCGCCTGTCGTTGCTAGTAACACACGCTTGTAAGAAGTCACATCAACGCCAAACGGTTCCATTAGCGTGATGGTTTCTTCTAAGCTCGCCACCATGACACTGGTTCGCTCACTGAAGCGTTCAAGCTCAGTTTTAATCGTCGCTTTCTCTTCTTCACTTACATAAGATAACCGACGTTCTAAATCTTGACGTTGTGTATCCGTGTATAGAATTGCATTAGTAAGATATTGAGAACGAGAAACAAGTGCCGTTTTGAGCTCACCTTCAGGAACCGCAACATCAACTTCACGCTCTTTCGACCAATCTAATGTCTTAGCAAGCTGCTGATAATAGACATCCATCATTCCGATTCGTTTTTGAATGCGTAATTCAAGGCGTTTTTTAGCATCACCTTCAGCGGAACGGTTTTCTTTGCTCATTGAAACGATTTTAACTTCATTCAATGACAGCAATTTTTGTAAGAGTTCAACCTGCTGAGCAAGAGTGACATCAAGCCCTTCCTTTTTATCGGACGATAGCTGTGAAAAAATCTCTTCACGTAGTGCTTGGTTCTTTCGTCTTAATATATCTTCTAGAAACGGCTTCTCAGCATCATGCGCTGTTTCTAATGTTGTTAGGTCCAGCATTAGCTGGTCTTGTACTTCTGCTATTTTATCGACACTTTGTGCAAAACTCCCTGATGCCACAAACGACAACATTAAAAATAGACAACGCCAAACCTTTATCATGTTAATTCCTATGAATGTCTAAATTGACCCCTTAAATAGTAGTAAAAAGAATATGGATAACAAGCATTTAAACGTATGTTGTGTTAAAAATTCGCAAAATATCAGTACGTATCTAATATTTGAGAGTTCCAATCCCCTCTTATGATCTGTAGAGTACGCAACCAACAAAGAACAACAGCCAATATCGTCACTTAAGCACATGCACAAAAACGCCTTAAATCCGATGTTAGCTAACAGCAAGAGAGCATAGAAATGAACAACGAACTTGATATTATCGAATCCTTAGAAGAACTAGAAAAGTTCCTAATCTCAGTAGAAGCTGGCGGTTTGGGTCTTGAAGGCGTTGAAGGTGTAGGCATGGCAACCAATAATTCAGATGGTCGTCACTTCGTTGCTGTATTCAACAGCAGCCACAAAGTTCTGCTCGCTCGCTGGATCACCAAAGAAGTTTTCGAAAATGGTAAAGACTTAGTACGTAATGGCCCTCGCCGTACTCACTAAGCCTTTCCAATAAAACCAACGATTAAGCCCAATAAGTTCCTCTAAGATCTGTTGGGCTTTTTGCATAGCCCCATCGTGAATAAACAAATCGATACAGAATAAATTAGTTATAACTGCCGGTTATTGTGAACTTTAACCAGAGCCCTATGTCGTATTCGCGTGAGTCCATGTTTAATCATCGTCTCTCGTGTATATACATTTTCTCTCGTTTATATATAGTTTCACTTTAACCATTTTATGACTTGTGGCGCGAAGAGAACTTATCTAAGCTAGCCACAATTCAATGAGCTCGCTTTAACAACTAACTGATTTGATTACCGACTAATTTGCTGAACACATCGCTACTTTTCTTACCCACACAGAATCGCCAACAAAAGCAATCGCTTTGGGCACTTCTCCTTACCGGACTGGTTATCATAACTTGCCTGGCGAGCACTCTGGCCGTAAAGAAAGTATCGTTATCTACATCCGCTAATGGTCAATCCATCCTAGTTGACGCGCAAACTCATACAAAAACCAGTAATCCTCAAACCGACATCGCTTCTTCAGAAAAAATGGCCGCTCTATACGCGAGTATTTTCGGTTTAGAAGCGTCTAAAATGTTAACGTCACCCAATTCAAGCTCGTGTAGTCTAAGTTCAAAAATGCTGACCTTTGCCGCACCTAAAACGGGCTGGCTGATCCCTTTCGTTCTGATTATTGCTGTTGCATTCAACTTATCTCCGCACATCTCGAGATTATCCGGAGAGAATCACCGCTCTTCTCGACCTACAAAACACCGCTTACACCTAAAGCACTGTATATTTAGAGAGTAAATAACCGGGCTATTCCACCCTTTTATTTATTTTTTGGAGATACATTTGTGTACAACACACTACTAACTAAGTTTGTCGATTCGTTGGCATTCTGCATGCGCACATGCGCAAAAGCTTTCGTCACTGCAATCTTAGTCATGACGTCATTTACCGCCCTGGCTCAAACCACGGGCTGGATAAGCGTGCCTGAGCATCCGCCAGTTAAGATGCGAATGATGTCGACAGGTGAACAGTCGGATAACGGCGGTACCGTTCAAACTGTATTGGACGTTACACTCGACGGTGACTGGAAAACCTATTGGCGCAGCCCAGGTGAAGGTGGCATTCCGCCAAGCTGGGATTGGTCTGATTCAACTAATATAGAGTCTGTAGATTGGCATTGGCCGATCCCTAAATACTATGAACAACTTGACGTGATGACGTTAGGCTACAAAAAGCACGTAAGCTTTCCTGTCACCCTAACGTTGAAAGACAAAACGCAACCTGCTGTATTTAGGGCTTCTCTCTCGTTCCCGTCGTGCACCAATATTTGTGTTTTGACTGACTATGACATCGAACTCCCTATCGACACGCAGCAATTGCAGTTCGATGAAGAAGCGATGTTCTTGTTCAACCAAGGCATGAGCCAATCTCCAAGAGAAGCGAACCGGACTTCAGTGAACAGTCTATTTTGGGACAAAAGCAAGCAACAACTGGTCACTCAACTAACCAGTAACGAAGGCTGGGATAAGCCGATGGTGTTGATCGATGGCAAAGAAGTCATCGATGATTTCTTTGCTCAACCAAGCGTCCACATCACCGGCAATACGATGACCGCTGTATTTGACGTCAGCAACTGGATAGGCGAAGTCGACTTAACGGATCGCACCGTTAGTGTCACCGTTTCAGACACTAATTTTGCCGAAGAGATGACCGCTCAAGTCGGCTCAGAACCTATTGCTTATCAAGCAAGTAACAACGGTTTTCTTGCAATGATCGGCTTTGCTTTGATTGGTGGTTTAATCCTCAATATTATGCCGTGTGTGCTGCCTGTATTAGGAATGAAGCTAAACAGCATCATCCAAAACCAAGGCGCATCTAATCGTCATATCCGACTCTCATTCTTAGCTTCTGCGTCAGGTGTCATTACATCATTTGCACTCCTAGCCCTTGGCATGACCGTTCTAAAAATGGGTGGCAATGCGATTGGTTGGGGAATCCAGTTCCAAAATGTTTGGTTCATCGGGTTCATGCTGATCATCACTTTGCTGTTCTCGATTAATCTACTTGGATTATTCGAATTCAGACTGCCTTCCAGCTTGAACACTTGGATGGCAACCAAAGGCGATGACTCACATTCAGGCCACTTTATTCAAGGCATGTTTGCGACGCTGTTGGCAACGCCGTGTAGTGCTCCGTTCTTAGGAACCGCAGTTGCTTATGCACTTGGGGCAAGCTACCAAGAGTTGTGGGCTATCTTTATCGCACTCGGCATCGGTATGAGTGCACCTTGGTTGATTTTCGCGCTGTTCCCGAGTCTTACAAAACTGCTTCCAAAACCTGGGGCATGGATGTTCAGAGTTAAGCTGGTATTTGGCTTAATGATGTTCATTACCAGTCTATGGTTAACAAGCCTAATGAGCCCATTCATTGGTAAATTCTCGACGATCCTGTTGTCACTGTTTATCGTGATTACAGTATTGATTTGGATTGGCCGTAAGTTGGGCCGCAAGGTACTTATTCCTATTGTCGCAACCACAACCTTGGTGTTTGGTGCTGCATTGATCGTCGGTAGTGTCACCGCTGATAACTGGGCGACACCGATTGTTGACGATCTCGATTGGCAAAAGCTAGATGCAAAACAAATCCCTCAATTGGTTGAGCAAGGCAAAACGGTATTTGTCGATGTGACCGCTGAGTGGTGTATTACCTGTAAGGCCAACAAGATCGGCGTCATTCTCCAAGACCCTGTCTACAGCCACCTACAGCAAGAAGACATTGTTTTGATGAAAGGCGATTGGACAACACCAAGTGAAAGTGTCACTCAATACCTACAAAGTAATGGTCGATTTGGTGTGCCATTTAATATCGTCTACGGCCCAAGCTATAAAAGCGGTATTCCAGTGCCTGTCATTCTCGACAGTGACACTGTCGTTCAAGCCATCGACGCTGCGAGATAATGGATGAAGACTCCCAACAATGAAGATAAATCTAGCACGACTGAAGACAGCGCTGTAAAGGCTGAAACCAAAAAGCCAAGTCGTCTTAAGAAGTGGGGAAAGGAACTGGTTTCAATGATATTGATCGTTGGCGTGGTTTCATTTGCGATGGACTTTTATCACAGCAGAAGCATGCCTCAGGGCGACGCGATTCCAATTGTGGGTCAATCGCTCCAAGGCGAAGATATTGATGTTGTCGAGCTAAGCAAAAATGGTAAGCCAGTCATTGTCTATTTTTGGGCGACTTGGTGTGGTGCCTGCAAATTTGTAAGCCCAACCGTCAATAGCTTCAGTGATTCCCATCAGGTGGTTTCGGTCGCTCTATCGTCTGGTCCAGACGAGCGTGTTCAGCGCTACTTAGAGGCGAAAGAGTATGACTTCCCTGTGATCAATGATCTTTCTGGATCTATCAGCAGAAGTTGGGGCGTTAATGTCACTCCAAGCATCGTCATCATCAAAGATGGAAAGATTAGCAGTATCGCAACAGGCATTACTTCCCCGATAGGGCTTTGGTTGAGAACCTACTTTGCTTAACTCGCTTACAAAGAAAAACAGAGCAAAGCAAGGTGAATAACTCGATTTAGCCCGTTTAACGAACAGAATTTCCGTGAGCGCGACCCAATGAGCGCTCACGATTATCAAGAATTAGAGAATAAATAGCATGAAAAAGCATCTGATTAGTACACTGATTTTAGGCTCACTAATGAGCACAAGTGCCTTCGCTGAGTTAAGCACAGAACAAACCCAGCAACTTGAAGAGATTAACCAATTTCTGAAAGAGAACCCTTCTACGATCTCTGGCTTGCATACCAGCCTAGAGCAGTACGTAGCAGGGCAAGAGCAGTCGAAGAAAGCTCAAGCAGGAAGCCATGATTGGTTGTACAACAATGACGCTCACCCAATCACGGGCAATCCGGATGGCAAATCGGTCATCATTAACTTTACCGACTATAACTGCCCTTACTGTAAGCGATTGGAAAAAGGCTTGGTTCAATTAGCCTCTGAAAATAGCGACATTAAAGTGATCAACGTGTACTTATCGTTTAAACAACAACAAGTTGCAGGGCTAGACACCAACGCGGCGCTATACGCGATGAAAGTATGGAAAGATAACCCAGAAGCATTCCCTGAAGTTGATAGATTGCTGATGGCGAAAAGCGGTATTCACTCGAAAAGCTCACTAGAAGCCGTTGCCAAGAAGACGGGAACAGAGGCGGAATTAAAAACAACTCAAGAACAAAACCAGGTTCTAACCACTAACCATCAAACGTTCAGTGCACTCGGCTTAACGGGCACTCCAACCATGATGATGAACGGAAATGTTTTACCAGGGTATGTGCCTTACGACCGACTTAAAGATATCGTGGATGACGCTTTTTAATCGTGCGTAGATAGAGATAAAGACTCGAAAGAGAAGTGAATAAAAGCCGACTCGCGCAACCCGCAGTCGGCTTTTTCATTGCTTCGAAACAATAGAACACTTTGAAACGACAGTTCTGAAGTCATGGTTTTGAAGTCATGGTTTTGAAGTCATGGTTTTGAAACAAAAAAAGTCGAAGTGTCACCATCTCGCAATAGATTCTTAATTAACCCTCGCTACGCTAAAAGCAGTTCTGTCGATGAGTCAAAGACGTGTTAACTCAAGACAACTGTCCTTTGACCGAGCCTTGCTCGGTCTTTTTTTTGCTTAACTCAGCAAGCGACAAACAAGCGCGCCCGGCTCCCTTAATGCATCCACGTTATAGCTGAGTACACGCCCAGAAGATGGTGCGTGGTAGCGGCGACATTCATTACCGAACGCATCATATTGGATAGCGAGCAGATCATCTTGTTCGACACTTTGCAAAAGCTCGACCCGAGGCAGCACAAAGCCACCTATGTCGGCGCGGATAGACACGACGTTGTTGCCTTCTATCCAGTCCATACTTGGCAGCTGATTTGCCTCAAACGGGCTTTCACCGTCAAGCATCTCGTAGTAAGACAGCATATTAAAAACACCGTCCACGGCTCGTTGAATCATGTCAGGCTGAGTAAACTTACCCATCCCCACTTCCACCGTAATACTCGGAATTCCACTTCGATTCCAAACCGTTTCGAGAATACCTGGGTCGCCGGGATCATTGAGAACACAATCTGGCGTCATCAACCTTGCCATTTCAAGGCATTGTTCAATTCGGTAGTCAGCAAAAACATAAAGTGGGTAGACCGCGCCACGAGTTTGGGTATGTAGGTCAACGGCGAATGTCGCATTGTGTTTGAGTAAGCGATCCCACAAAGACGCAACAAAGCGCTCTGCCGCTAAGCCATTCGCATCACCCGGAAAGAGTCGATTAAGGTTGGCAGGGCAAGAGCCCGGATCCGAAGAGATAAAATCGCGGCTGTGGTTAAGCAAACCCGACAAATTCACAGTAGGCACTATCGTGACCGTGCCTTTGAGAGTTTTACCGACTAAGTCTCTGATAATTTGCTGAGCAGCCAACACACCGTTGAGCTCATCACCGTGAATACCAGCGGTGATCATCAACTTAGGACCTGCTTGACTGCCTTTGAAAACAGAAACCGGCATGTTCTTGGGTTGCCCTAGCCCATCACTGGTTACTTGAAACCAAAACTGGTGCTCTCCAACGGGTAGGTCTTCAACATTCAAGGAGCCAATAACCTGCCTACCTTGTAAAACATCGCCTAAGTACTCTGTTTTCATCCAACGTCTCCATCTTGTTGAGCAAAATCTATTCTCTTCTAAGTTTTTGCATCATAGAGGATATCTTAATCAGTACAAACAGTTAATAAGATGAACAAGCTCTGACTTTCCCATAATACTCACGCATATCATCATCACTTCCCCTAAATAAAAGCTTGTGAAAGTCAGCACTCAAGAACAGATAAGTTGTATAACCATTCACAAACCACTCAGTCTATTGAAATAAAAGTGCAATAAAATCAACACTTAAAAAGTTCCCTATTCACGAAAATGTAATTTTATAGAAATGAAAGCTTAATTTAGCTGCTCTAAATTAGCTTCATATCGAAACGGAGAGCACATTGCTCACGGATTTTAAAATACAAGGTAAGTGATTATGAGAAAGGCAGTTCTAGCTTCTGCAGTGGTAGCGGCACTAGTTTCAGGTTCATCTCTAGCAGCAACAGTTTACAGCTCTGATGGTACAGAACTTAAAATTGGCGGCCGTGCGGAATTCCGTGGTGATTTCATCGGGTCAGGCGGTAAAGAAATCGACGGAACCATGAAAAATAAAAGCCGTGTGCGTTTAAATGTTGGCGGTACTACTGAAATCACTAGCGATTTATCTGGTTTCGGTTTCTACGAAGCAGAACAAGGCGTAAATTCTTCAGCGGATAACGATGAAACTGATAACTTTAAACAACGCTATATGTACGCTGGCCTTGAAGGTAACTTTGGTGCTGTTTCGGTAGGTCGTCAAGATACAGCCGCTGCTCAAATCTCAGAAATGTCGGATGTTACTATCTACTCAGGTGATCAAAAAGCCTTCATTAACGCGGGCAACGAGCAGATTAACAACACATTCGTGTACGCTTACGATGCTGATGCTCTTTCGTTGAAGGCAAGTTTAATCGCTGGCGAAGATAAAGATACAGACGGTTACGGTATCTCTGGTATCTACACATTGCCTATGGGCTTAGGTTTTGGTCTTGGTTACTCAGGTAATGACAATGGTGCGGGTAATGGCTCTGCAAACGCTGTAATTGCTGGTATCAACTACAAAATGGATGCTCTATACCTAGGTGCAACCTACACAATGGGTGACCTAGACGACAAAGCTAAGACTGAGTTCTCTGGTGTAGAAGTTGCGGCTAAGTACAAACTAACCGATCAATTTGAATTGGCTGCTTTGTACCAAAAACAAGAAAAAGACGCGACACAGAACATCACTGTAGATACAGCTGATTTCTTCGAGCTAACGGGTACATACAAGTTCAACAAGTCTATCCGTACTTACGTTGCGTACCAATTAAACAACCTAGACGATGTAAAAATTGCGGGGCTAGAGACACAAAGCGAAGATTCTCTTCGTCTAGGTCTACGCTACGACTTCTAATCTAAATCGGCTTTAGATACAGACTAAAAGGTTGGGCAATGGCTCAACCTTTTTCATATTCAAATATTCTGACTAACTTCATCAATGCTTTTTCTGGTTAAGTGGTGCTAAATCCGTATCATAGGTGAACCACATCAAATAATTAGAAGCATCATGTCACAACACCATCCGATCCAAGGCGCTAGCTGGATGCTAACCGCAGGCCTAGCCTTTGCCGTCATTAACAGCCTAACTCAAATCGCTAGCATTCATTTCGGACTTACTTCTACTACCGTTGCCGTCATTCAATACGCCATCGCGTTGTTCGCTATTCTTCCTTATCTGAAAACGCTGGGCATTCGCCGCGCGCTAAAAACCGACAACCTCAAGCTGCATGTATTCCGTGTGTTTTTATCGGTGATTGGTATTCAACTTTGGATATGGGCGCTGGCTTACCCAGTTCCTATTTGGCAAGGCATTGCCCTTCTCATGACGTCGCCACTGTTTGCAACCATAGGTTCAGGGCTTTTCCTCAAGGAGAAAGTTGGAGCTGCTCGCTGGGGCGCGACCTTAGCAGGTTTCGTGGGTGCGATGGTGATTCTAGAGCCGTGGGCTGAAGACTTTAACTGGGCAACGCTACTACCGATTGGCGCCGCTTTCTTTTGGGCATGCTACTCACTAATGGTGAAAAAGCTCTCTTCACAAGACAGTCCTTCTACCATGGTGGTCTACCTTTTACTATTGATTACGCCATTTAACATCCTACTTGCTGCGCCAGATTGGCAGACTCCAAGCGGCGGTACGATTTGGGCTATCTTAATTGTCATCGGTGTTATGACGGCACTTGCTCAATGGGCAATTGTAAAAGCCTACTCAGTCGCTGATGCTTCATTCGTACAACCTTTTGACCACGCAAAATTACCGCTAAATGTCCTAGCAGGTTGGATTGTATTTAGCTGGGTTCCACCGGGTCGTTTATGGCTCGGGGCTGCTATTATTATTGCGTCAGTCGCATTTATAACGCACTGGGAAACGAAAAAGCCGTCAAAACTGAAGAAAGTTTAGGGTTAGTGAAATAAATAGTTCAACTGTCCGTTCTATATGGATAAGAGAATTCAAACGAGGCCGTAACCATGAAGAAACCAGTCAAGATTACACTATACCGTTGGGCAGGCAGCTGGGGTCCATTTAAAGTTAATATCCCATGTGGGGAATGTACCCTTACCAAAGACATTCTTAAGGATACTTTTGAGAATGAGTTATCAGATGTCGATGTCGAACTGGAAGTGAAAGATTGGTTGTCTCACTGGTGGGAGCCTCTAAAACTGGGCTCTTGGCATGCTCCAATCCTTGTTGTTGAAGGCAAGGTTGTAAGCCAAGGCGAAGCGCTTAACCGCGGTGTGTTAGTTCAATCCGTGATCAAAGAGTGGACCAAACGCGACAGCCTAAAAGGCAACATCGTTTATGGTAAAGCGACCTGCCCATTCTGTGTTAAGGCAAAGAAAATGCTTGATGAAGCGGGTGTTGAATACCAATACCACGATGTCGTAAAAGACAGCGCAGCTTTGTATCGCATGATTCCTGAGGTCAAAGCGCACATTGGTGAGAAAACACCAGTAACCGTCCCTCAGATCTGGCTCGATGGTAAATACATCGGTGGAGCAGACAACTTAGAAGCATGGATGAAAGAAAATGGTTTAGATACCATTCCAAATAACGTTGTCGACCTGTCCAACCAATCGGCAGGCTAAACTCACACAGAGTTACAAATCCGATCATGAATTAATCAGTGTTTTTTTGTGTCCATCCACAACAAAACGAGCGATGACCTTCATTAATCGCTAAAACGAAAAAGGCCTTAAACTTCATCGAGTTTAAGGCCTTTTTAAATTCCGTTTTTGAAAATGCTTATTTCGCCATTTTCTTCATCATTCGCTTAAAGAGTGATGCTTTTTTTGGCTTTGGCTTGCCATACAATGCTTCGTGCATCATGTTTTTTGCTACCATTTGACCAAGGTATGCGTGGCCTAGTTCGTAATTCATGCTTATCTCCGCACATAATCGATTTTCTTATGCGCGGATTCTACACTTAAAGCGGTCAAAAACAAGATCTAAATCACACTTTAATGCAAGTAACTCATCCTATTGCAAAAACCGTACTCTTGTCTCTGCGTAAATCAGCATTGTATCGTTATATCAATTAGTTAATGTTAAGTTCGTCTAACCTTGATTCACCATACCCATTTGCAATCCAAGACATTGGTTTAGACATTCATAAAAAAAGCAGCTCAAGAGAGCTGCTTTTTAAATACTTAGCTTAGAAACACTGACCTTAAAAAGGACACTATTTGCTAATGCCTAATAGTTAGTAACTAAAACACTAGCTACGCTTTGGCTGTCTGTAAGTTTTACCCGCAATTTGGTATGTGTCTTTTTGCTTTAATTCAAACATAGTTTCAAAGAACCAAGCTGCAAATTTGATTAAGTCATCGCCTTCATTCATGACATGTTCGATGTACTCTTGCTCTTCGCCTTGTTCATTTTCTTGAAGCGTCACGTGGTAAATACGCTTTTCGCCTTCTACTTCAGCTAACGCAAATTGACCTGTTAGTGATCCAGCAGCCTCAGCGACTTCTGTATCCTCATTGGATTTCAATAGCTCAAGCGCTTGAGGCAGGCCATCTAGTGCGCAGATAGCTTTTACCAGTACTTCAAATTCATTTTGCTGCATGTTTATTACCTATTAAATGGACGCAGGTATTGTAGAAAACCATCCATACAAATACAACGTATTAACGACTGTACGCAGAACTATAGCGAGTTAGCTGTTTAACTGTACTCTACTTCAGTTGCTTAACTGTACTCTACTTCAGCTGTTTAACTGTATTCTACTTCGGTAGCTGCGGCTTTCTTATTCATTTTGGTTGAAGACCAAAGTACTGTGCCCATGCAAGCACCAATAATCAGATAAAACACGCCGAGTTGTAGGTGAGTTGTCACCCAGCTTTCCACCAAATATCCTCCTAACAAGCCCGCCAAGCACATCTGAATTGAGCCTGACAATGCCGACACTGCGCCCGCTTGCTTCTTATGTGGTTCTAACAACATACTGATCGATAGAGGGAACGAGATACCTTGCGCTATCGCCAACCAAGTAAACGCCCAAACTAAGTTAAAGATGGATAACTCATGAGTAAGAAGCCAAGTTCCCGACGCCAAGATAATCAAGATAGCTATGCTCATCAATTGCGGAGTGCTAAACCTACGATTGAGCAAGTTCAAAGCCACGCTACCTATCAATAAGCCAGCCGAAGGGACTATCATCAAAGACCCATATTCAGCCGCTGTCAGCCCCAATTGCTCTTGCATTAAGAATGGAAACAACGACAACGAAACCAAACTCGCCATATAGCTCATCCAGTTGTAACTGGCACTGGTCAACACTTGGCGATTGGTCAACAAGCACCCGTAGTTCTTTACTACTTGGCATGCATCAAAGCGGCTCTTTCCGTATGGCAAAGTTTCATGCAGAACAAAGTAACCCAGCGTAAATATCGCTAATAGGTACAATAAAACGAACAGGAACACCGCCTGCCAACCTAGGTGGAATGAAATCCAACCACCAAATACGGGCGCAATGATCGGCATGATCGAAGCGGTGATCGAAATATAAGACAACGCTTTGGTCAGTTGAGGACCATCATAGCTGTCGCGAAGCACACTTCGTCCGAGAACCGAGGCACTACCTGCCCCTAAACCTTGCAACAAGCGACCAACCTCTAGCGCCGTCATGTTGTCAGAAAATACAACACAAACGACAGTACCAATCAAATAAACACCCTGACCTAACAAGAAGATAGGTCTTCTTCCCACTGCATCAGACATCGGCCCGTAAAATAGCTGAGACAAGCCAAAACCCACAAGAAACAGCGTGACGAGCAGCTGTACATCTACCTGAGTCACACTTAAGTCAGAAGCAATTAACGGCAATGATGGCAAGTAGATGCTCACACCCACCTGTCCCGTAGCAATAATCATCATGGCTAAAAGTAACGGCGTTTTTTTAAAGGTCGATTGGCTCAAAAAATTCCCTATTCGTTTGATATTTGTTCATGATATAAGTTTATATTCAAAACCAGTAATTGATAATTAACCAAATTGGAATTTAATTAAGTCCTAACAGGAAATAATATGGATTGGATTCTCAACGTAAAAAGCTACGTTAGAGTGGTAGAAGAAGGCAGTTTCAATGGCGCCGCTCGCAAACTTAACACCACCAGTTCGGCGATCAGCAAAAGAGTAAACTGGCTCGAAGAGCGTATCGGCACACAACTTTTAAAACGCACCACTCGCTCGATTAACCAAACCGAAGCGGGAGCACTCTTTTACTTGCGGGCCAAGGATCAACTCGACAATTGGCAATCAATTATTGATGAGACTCGCTCGGTTAACCAAACCCCGGCAGGCCTCTTAAAGATTGGCGCGACGATTGCTGTTGGCTCTAAGTTTCTAGTGCAATACATGGACGACTTCTTAGAAAAGTATCCAGATATTAAGGTGCAGCTGATCACGACCACGCCAGGGCAATTACCAGAACTGGGCTTGGATCTGGTGATCAGTCGTGAACTGGAACAGCTCAACTCATTAAGCTTCAAGAAAACACCGCTGTTTGAACACAAGGCCAGTTTCTATGCTGCGCCGAGTTATCTTGCCAAACATGGTTATCCCACCAACGAGCAAGACTTAGAACAACACAACTCCTTAATATGGGGAGAGCGCCCTACCCGTGAAGTCACACTCACCAAAGGGCAGCGCATCACTTTGAACGGCAACTTTGCGACCACCAACCCTGAGGCTTTGTTTCACGCGGCGAAACGAGGAATGGGTGTGCTGTTAACCATCAAAGCAATGATCAAAGAGGATCTTAAACAAGGGACATTAGTTCCAGTATTGCCAAATATTACCGCCGACGAAGTGATGGTTTACGCGTACTACCCTAAGCTTGATTACTCACATACGCGAACCAAGTTATTTTTGGACCATTTGAAAGATAGGCTAGATAAAGAGAGAAATAACCCGATTTTGTGAAATAAGTCTCAACTTAATTTGAAAAATGATACAACGCGGCCAATAATAAACTAAGCGCATATAAAAATAGGTGCGTACAAACTAAACACACAGGCTTACACGCTGGATCTGGTTAACTAGGGATGGTAGCTATGACTCAACAAACGTACAACAATATGATAGACACTGAGCGTATAGGGCGCTTGCTCAAGTTGGAAGGTATCGACCTTTTGGAATCAGCAGTGCTTACTCTGCACCAAATGTTCGATACTAAGTACACCACTATCATTGAGAAAAAGTACTTTCCAGACCAAATTGTTCCTTTAGTTATTGCTCATTCTGATCACGTCTTGCATGACAAAATCAACCCTCGTCACGGGCAAATCTATCAGCAAGCCTTTAATCAAAACCACCCTGATTGCTCATTTGCTCAATACGTTGTCAAATCACTACCTACATCTGCCTTTCGGCAAGAGATTACCTCACAGAATTCCATTGCGATTCCTACACGGACTCAAAGCGGTGAAGTCATGGGGGTACTTTTTTCTACGTTTACTTCCCCACTGAGTAATGCTCAGCAACAAGAAGCGATTAAACATCATCAACTTTTTTCGGATATCATCATCCACACCCTACGTGAGATGTGGTTCAACGATCGTTCTGAGCAACTGGTCAATCAACTCAGCTATGAAGTCTCACACGATAGCTTAACAGGTCTACTTAACCGCAGTTGCTTATCTGATACGCTAGAATCAATCACTCAGCAAAACTCAACACCGTTTACGTTAGCAATACTGGACATTAATAGTTTTAAAGCGATTAACGATCTTCACGGCAACTATGTTGGAGACAAGGTACTACAACATCTGGCTGAGATTTTGAGACGAACACTCCCAGAAAATAACCTCACCTTTAGAACGGCAGGAAATGAGTTCGCCTTCATCACCTATTACGCCGACCCAACCGCAATTTGTGAACAAATCGTCGCCAAAGTAAAACAGGGGTATAACAGTATTGATCTTAGGATCGATTTTGATATCAGCATAGGCATCGCAGGATCAGCCGGAGATAGCAAAGACGTAGAGCAAATCATCTTCAACACCAGCCTAGCGTTGAAAGAATGTAAGCAATACTCGGGTACCCATATCAAGTGCTATGACACCCACTTAAGATCTCGATATCAGAGAAAGACCGAGTTAATTGCTGCCTTGAGAAATGAACTTGAAAACTCTATCTCGCTGAACAGCGGAATGTATGTTGTGGCTCAGCCGATTGTTGGTCAACAAGACAAACGTTGGAAGTATTTCGAAGTACTCACTCGTTGGAAAACAGAAAAACACGGCGACATATCCCCAGTTGAGTTTATACAGGTAGCAGAAGAATCCGGACTAATTGTCGAGCTGGGTGAACGCATTATCGACTTGGTATGCAGAGCCAAAACGACATTAGAACAAGGCTTAGGATACAAGGTTAAGCTCGGAATAAACTGTTCAGCCCATGAGCTTACCGACTCTAAGCGTTACATTTCCTACCTCACTCGAACCATTGAACAGCATCACTTTAAGGCTGATGAGTTTGTTATTGAGCTGACCGAAACAGTATTGCTATCTCCAACTCAAGACACCAAAGACGCACTCAACTTTTTGCGAGAACAAGGCTTTACGATTGCGCTAGACGATTTCGGCACCGGTTACTCTAGCTTGAATTACATTCACAGCTACCCGATTGATTGCATTAAAATTGATGCCATTTTCATTCAAAATTTACTCACCAATTCGACATCAGAGAGCGTTGTTTGGTTGATCATCCAGCTTGCTCATCGACTCAACGTATCACTTGTCGCAGAGGGTGTGGAAAAGCGTGAACAGCTAGAGAAACTTCACGATATGGGGTGCGACAAGATCCAAGGATACCTATACTCGCCTCCTATGCGACCTGAAGCTATCGTGAGTTTAGTGACTCATTCAGAAGCACTCATTCAAAGCCCATAAAAATTAAAAATATAAAGCAGTAGCCAGACCAAAATCTAAAAAGCCGCGAAGCATGACTAAATACTTAAATATTTAGAAAAGCTCTCGCGGCTTGATTAATCGGCCTAATTTAGAGAAATCTATTAACTGTTATTAGATTGTGCTTCTAAAGCTACCTTTAACAGCTTATCAGCTTCATCTCTTGACGCGACGAACGTCGCTTTTTCCTTTTTAGGCACTGAGTCAGCCATCGGAATATTCGCTGTCATCGCATTCACAGGACGACCACGTTCGATTAACTCATAATGCAAGTGTGCCCCCGTCACTCGGCCAGTTTTACCTGACAAGCCAATACGCTGACCACGAGATACCGTTTGTCCTTTACGAACTAAGATCTTACTCAAATGGAGATAACGCGTTTTGTAAGTGCTACCGTGCTGAATAACCACGTAGTTACCGGCGTATGGGTGCTTACGGGTCATGATCACTTTACCATCACCCGTCGCTTGAACTGGCGTACCAATTGGCGTCGCGAAATCTGTACCGTTGTGAGGTGAGACTCGGCCTGTCACAGGGTGTAAGCGCTTAGGATTAAACTGAGAACTCTGACGCCATCCACTGCTCACAGGGTAACGTTGGAAAGCACGTTGTAAGCTATCGCCATTGGCATCGTAATATTGCCCATCAGTGTGTAAGTACGCAGAAACAACACGATTACGATTCATGATCTTAATCGCTTCGATTTCACGCTTTCCGGTTGCGACACCATCAACAAATTGCGCTTTCTGAAGCACTTCAAACTGATCGCCAGCGCGCAGGTCGCGGCTAAAGTTCAACTTATCTTTAAGAAGCGTCACAATATGGTCAATCTCAAGACTATTCAGGCCAACCTTGTTCGCCGACATAGAGAAACTGCCGTGAATATCACCCACTAAAGGCTTTTGCTTCCATTCACCAGGAATAGAAATGTCTTCAAATTCATAGCTGCCATCTTCAAGTCGTCGGTAAACCGCTTTATCCGCAACACTAAATTGAATTTCCATTTTGGAAAGATTGCCCGTCACCTCATCACGCCAAAAACGTAATGTGTTACCAGGACGAAGTGTGTCTAGGGCAAGGAAGTTTAAATCGGTTTCCATCACACTCATCATCGATTTATAAGAAAATCCAAGTTGAGTGAAGATGCTACTCAAGTTATCGCCCGTTTGAATTTGATACTCAAACGTCGGCGGTTCGATAATAGCGACAGAAGAAGGTGATAGGATTGACTCAATAACGGTTGAGTCAGGTAAATCAAGATCGATCGTTTTCGTCAGATCCGATTCTGAAGATTGCAAAGCAATACCAAACGCTGCAATAAGTGGCAGTCCTAAAATAGCTACTTTTTTTACAGGTGAAAGCTCAGCAAACGGAGAGGAAAATATTTTTGAATACACGGTAAACAGGTCTTTCTACGATATAAAGGCATAGGATATGCTTTTCAAACGCATAAATCATCATTGCATTGTCATAATATGATGTGAATCTGCCCAATTTAGACTAAGTCATTGAGTTACCGTAAGTGGAAACCCGCTTCACGATTAATAATATTAACCGCCAAATAAAAAAATAAAAAAGCAGAAACGGCTAGTTTCTGCTTTCTATTGATTCACGCTACGTCATCTCGATTAAGCGTTAACCGTCGATACCAAGCAATTGTCTTCACCAAACTCATTCGGGATATAACGATCAGCATTCGCATCGTTCACCCATTGTTGGTCATCAACTAGATAGCGAAATTGAAACTCGCCATCTTTAGGTAGGCGAGTTTTAAACTTGTAAACCTTCCCTTTGGCCAGTTTTTTCATTGGGGTGGCTTTCCAATCAAGAAAGTCAGCAACGATGGATACAGAGTTCGCTTCTTGAGCTTCTAGCTCGAAGGTCACTTCAACTTCATCTTTCGTCTTAAAAAAACGTTTATTAATCATTCGCAAGCTCCATTTGTAAAAATAGGCAGACACCAAGCATAAGGAGTGTCTAAATTTCATTCATCTAATTAAGATAATATGTAATTTAGCTCACATAAACAACAGATCCTTGCATTAACGAAAACGTTATTGCTTACCAATTGATTGCGTATCAAAAGAAAAGCTCATTAACACCTTTTCAGAAGGGGATTCTGCAAATGATTGTTCCGCAGAATGCTGAGTAAAGCCGATAAAACCTTCCCCTGTTTGTTTGCTAGCGGATTGTAAATCTTGTTGCTGAGCGACCTCTAAAGTCTGAATTTGCACTCTATCGCCTAGAAAAAGCTGGTCGACTAGCACGACACGGCTTCGCTGCTGGTCATGTTTAAACAAGCCAAGATAATAGAACACACCACTGCCTTGGTTAGATACCCACATCGGCGCGACAAAGAAACTCGCCTTGCCCAACGTGACGGCTGAAAGGTTGTTGGTGTCTACCGTTACCACACCACGCTCAACACCCGAGTCATAGCGCCCAAAGGCTATAGTTCTAGGTTCATCGACTTCATTAATAAAAGCGTACGCGTTGGTTTCGGGTACTTTAATTGTCCATGGGTTGGTCGTCTTCAAATCAAAAACGGTTTCAACAACAGGATCATAACTGACTTGAGAAGAAGGAAACTTCGCCAAGATCTCTTCGTCACTTAAGCTAAAACGATAAATACCCGCCAGTATCACCACAACCAGCATGACAATTGGAATCAGTAAAATCAGAGGTATAGGTAAGATTTTCTTTTTCATGAGCAATTATATTCTTTTGTTTTCATCCAGTTGTGCAGACCATAAAGGGCTTTAGTATAATTATCAATACAGGGTTAACCAGAAGTGGAGCATGGATGGATATCAATCATATTAAAGATAGAAATATCAGAAGTTGCGAATGCCGCTGTGGAGCAGTCAACCTAGTATGCAGAGGCGAGCCTCAACGAACCTCTGTATGCCATTGCTATGAATGTCAGAAACGCACCGGAAGTGTGTTTGGTGTTCAGGCTCTATTCCCAATAGAACAAGTCACATTAAACGGAGAAGTCACGTCTTTCTCACGCATCAGTGATACGGGCAGTGAAGTGACCTATCAGTTTTGCCCTAAGTGTGGCACCACCATGCTCTTACAATCTGTTGCTGCTGCCGATTTTTATATCGTCCCGCTCGGATTATTTAAAGAGCAAGACTTTCCGCTACCGAGCTTTTCAGTCTACGAAGAACGCAAACACGGCTGGGTCAAATTTGACCATCAAATGAGTCACTACAACTAGTCTGTTACTGAGCTTTATCTCGATAAAGCAACTGCATTAGAACAAACTGCAATACTGTTGCCTAAGATCAAATATCAACGCACCACAGCGCTAGCGTATCTTTTCGCTAGCGTTATAATCTGCTCCTCTTTTTAACCCAGGGTGAACCACATGATTTCTAAGTTACCTCGCTGGGTTGAATACGGCGCTTTGCTACTCGCAGGCCTTGCTGGCAGTGTTAATGCGATTGGCTTACTCGGCTTTCAGCATCAAGCGATCTCCCACATTTCAGGCACCATGTCTTTATTAGGCAGTAGCCTGCTCACACCAACTTCGGCTTCTTTACATCTTTTACTGATTATCATGAGCTTTATGTTAGGTGCAGCCTTCAGCGGGTTCTTTATTGAGAACCAAGCACTGAAGTTAGGGCGTCGTTACGGCGTTGCTCTGTGTATTGAAGGTGGGCTGCTATTTTTAGCACTTTGGGCACTGTTACAGGGCTACACTTCAGGTCAATACTTCGCTTCAGCAGCCTGTGGTTTGCAGAACGCGATGATAACGACTTACAGCGGTGCGATCATTCGAACAACGCACATGAGCGGGATCATCACGGATCTTGGGATCATGATTGGTGCTCGCTTAAAGGGGATGCCTTTTGACCGTCGTAAAGCCAAACTGCTGATGTTCATTGTGGTTGGCTTTCTGTTTGGTGGTTTAAGCGGTGCTTGTCTGTTCCAGCGCTTTGAAATTTTGGCGCTGGCTTTCCCTGCCTCTTTCGCCTTCATTATCGCATTTAGCTACTGGCTCTACCTGACCTATCGAACTGAAACGCCAGTCAATTTATAAATATCTGGCAATATATCCTCAAATTACGTAACATCCGCAACACTTTATTCTAAACTCTTAACGAGTTGCAGAATAACCAGTGTGAATAGTTAGCGATATTTGATGAATAGTATTGCAAGCACTATCAATACTGGGTAATCTTGCAGCCAGTGAGAAAATACGGATGTTTAGAGAATAAAAACGCCAAGGATGTGGCTTTTTTACATGTAGAAATACGAGAACAATTAACATGTCTAACAACACGAATACTGCTCAACCAGAGAAATCTAAAGGCAGTTTCTGGGTTTTCTTAATCCCATCTCTGATTGGTTTATTCCTTTTCATGGCACCAATCAGCTACCAAGGTGATCTAACGATCCCTGTCGCTATTCTAGCCAAATCAATTCAAGCGGTTTTCGGTGAGTCTCTAGTTGCTATTATCACTGCAATCGTTGCCTTCATGTCTGTAGCTTCCGTTTTAAGCACCATTTTCAAGCCTGCATTCATTACATCGAACTCATTTTTAAACGGCCTTTTCAACCCATCTCCACTGTGGTTGTTGGTTCGTCTGATCGGTGGTGCTGCAGCATTCATGGCTTTCTTCCAAGTAGGCCCTGAATTTATTTGGGAAGAGAACACCGGTGGCTTAGTTCTTGAAGGGCTGCTGCCGACTCTATTTTCAGTGTTTATCTTTGCTGGTTTGTTACTGCCACTACTACTTAACTTTGGTTTGCTAGAATTGTTTGGCACCTTACTAAGTAAAGTGATGCGCCCAATCTTCAACCTGCCAGGTCGTAGTGCTATCGATTGTATGGCTTCTTGGTTAGGTGACGGCAGTGTCGGTATCCTGCTTACAAGCAAACAGTACGAGAAGAAATTCTACACGCAGCGTGAAGCCGCTGTAGTTGGTACCACTTTCTCTGCAGTATCTATCACGTTCAGTCTTGTGGTTATTGCTCAAGTAGAGCTAGAGCACCTATTCCTACCTTTCTACGCAGCAATCTGTCTAGCGGGTATTGTGGCTGCGGTAATCATCCCTCGTCTTCCGCCACTAAGCATGAAGAAAGACACCTTCATTGATGGCAGCAAGCCTCACAAAGACGCTGACGCGATCCCTGCAGGTCACTCAACATTTTCTTGGGGTCTTGAGCTAGCAGTAAACAAAGCATCACAAGTTAAGTCTGCTAAGTCAGTATTTGCTGAAGGCATCCGTAACGCCGTGGATATGGTATTTGGCGTACTGCCTGTTGTTATGGGCCTTGGTACGATGGCACTGGTTATTGCGGAATACACATCGGTATTCTCATTCCTAGGTCAACCTTTTATTCCGTTCCTAGAGCTACTTGGTGTTCCTGAAGCGGTTGCGGCATCTGAAACCATCGTGGTTGGCTTTGCAGACATGTTCATCCCAGCAATCCTTGCAGCTTCTATCGACAACGAGATGACTCGCTTTGTTATTGCTGCAATGTCGGTAACTCAGCTGATCTACATGTCTGAAGTAGGTGCTCTGCTTCTAGGCAGTAAGATTCCAGTGAACATCCTCGAGCTGTTTATTATCTTTATTCTGCGTACGTTAATTACACTTCCGGTTATCGCTGGTGTAGCACATCTAATATTCTAAATTAGACCCTACTGATATAGCGTAATTAAGAACTACTTTATAAAGCCTCACTTTTGTGGGGCTTTTTATTGCACTGAATATATTCACACGCCAACCTCAAAGCCCAGCAATATATAAAGATGGTACATCACTTGATTTCATATAAGTTTTAACCCCCACCTCTTTTAAGTCGAGAACTACGCACATAAACACAAAATTAATACATTATTAAATTCTTCCTCCTCCAGATAAATCAATTCTTCAACTCATTGAACCAAATACTAAAAGTAACAAATATGTGATTTAGTGAATTTTGTATTGTTTAGGTTGTTGTATTTTTGTAGTCTATTTTGTGAAATTAAACTCAAGTAAATTTCAATCTAGTCGATATATATAATTACAAAAATACGATTAACTTTAGTCTTCGCAAAGTCTGTGAGAAGGGGAAAACTCAATGAAATTTAGCCATAAGGTGGTTGCTGCATCATCAGCCTTGCTGCTAGTGACAGTATCATTGCTTTCAATACAACAACTTTACACTGTAAGAAGTGCTGTAGAAAACCACGTCAATGCAAGCCTGAAAGAAATGGTCTCTGGCGTTAAAAATACCGTCGAATCAGAGATGAACGCCAAGAAAGCGTTGGCTCAATCGACGACTGAAGTCATCGAGATCAACCCTGAAGATCGTACTTACGTAAAAGAAATATTAGAAAAGCCAAAGCTTAAAAGCAGCTTCCTAGCGGTTGGCTTTGGTTACGAAGCAAACGGTTTCGTTATTGAAAATGATGACGGTTGGGAAGCTGGCCCTGATTACGATCCACGAATTCGCCCTTGGTACATTGATGCTAAATCCAAAAACAGTTTAGTTGTTACCGCTCCTTATGTGGATGCATCAAGTAAGAAAGTCATCATCTCTGTAGGTACGCCAGTCAAAGACAACGGCCGCTTCACGGCAGGTATGTTCTACGACCTAGAATTGACTAACCTTGCGACATTGGTAAACCAAGTGAACTTGTTTGATGCGGGCTACCTATTCCTAGTCACTGCCGACGGCACAACGATTGCTCACCCGAATGCGAAAAACAATGGCGAAATGCTTTCAAGCTACATGCCACAAGCAAGCATTCGTGAAGGCTCTCAAGAAATTGAAGTCGACGGCAAGATGTTCCTAGTGAACTTCACTCACATCCCAAGTGAAGATTGGTACATAGGTGCAATCCTTGATGAAGAGATCGCTTACCAAACCGTTGAAGATTTGAAAAACAGCTCAATGATCTACTCGTTGATTGCGGTTATTCTCAGCATCATTGCACTGACTGTTTTGATTCGTGTATTAATGCGTCCACTTGATGTACTTAACCAAGCAATTCAAGATGTGGCGAGCGGTCAAGGTGACTTAACTAAGCGCCTAGATACCAACACAGACCAAGAGTTCTCTGACCTAGCAAAAGGTTTCAATACCTTTACTGAAAACCTGCAAAACCAAATCATTCAATCAAAAGCGATTGGTGTTGAGATTAAGCGTGGTACTGAAATCACGGTTAAAGGCGCAGGCGAATCAGCAAACGCGATGAATACGCAACTGCAGGAACTAGAGCAGTTAGCAACCGCAATGAACGAAATGGCGGTGACTGCAACAGAAGTAGCGAATAACGCTCAAGGCGCAGCAGCAGCAGCCCGTGAAGCTGACGAAGCAACGCTAGACGGTACATCTGTAGTCAGTGACACCACTCAAGCGATTGATAACCTTTCAGCTCGTATCGACCAAGCGGTTGCAGAAGTACAAGTACTGGAATCAGCAACAGCCAACATCGAAACGATTCTTAAAGTAATCAACGATATTGCAGACCAAACTAACCTACTCGCATTGAACGCAGCGATTGAAGCGGCGCGTGCTGGTGAATCAGGCCGTGGTTTCGCAGTCGTAGCCGACGAAGTTCGAACTCTGGCACAACGTACTCAAGAATCGACCACTGAAATCCGCAACATGATCGAGCAACTCCAAGCGGGTGCAAGCTCAGTATCGAACGCGATGAACCAAAGTAAAGACACAGCCACTGACGCCGTTGAACGTGCTCAGCAAGCAAACTCTTCACTTGACCGCATCCGTGACGCGATTCAGCGTATCTCTGATATGAATATTCAAATTGCTTCAGCAGCAGAAGAGCAGAGCTTAGTAGCGGAAGAGATCAACAACAACACAGTTAAGATCAAAGACCTTTCAACACAAGTATCCAACGCGGCTCAAGAAGCAAACACGGCAATGCAGGTACAAACTGACAATGTTCGTGCACAGGATGAACTATTGAACAAGTTCACGGTTTAACAGAAGTTTGTGTTAATCAGCGCTTAGCTTAACCAACACATAGCTTAACGAACGTTCAGCCAAGAACCTAAAAAACAAAAGACCCGTTTACTAGATGCTAGTAAACGGGTCTTTCTTTTCAGTCTTATCTTTCTAACCGATTAGACGTAACTCATCACAGGTTCGACTCATTGGTTGTCAGCATCATGCACTGATTAGATTCAACCTGAATGGTTAGCGTCTTATCGACACAATCAAACACTGCACCAGACAACAAATCCGTTACTGTACCAGTCCAAGTCAGTGATGCCGTTTTACTTCGCTTCGACTTGTTGATCACCACAATGCCTTTGTCTCCACGGACAAACACCAGCAAATCATCATTTGCCTCAACCACACGCATCGCTTCGCCATGAACATGGTTATGAAACTGAATCATGTTTTTCATGTAAGGCGCTTGCCAATCGTTAAGCCAACGAGGCTGACCGTTCTGATCCAGAATGCCGCTGGTACTTAGCTCACTGTAAACAAGCGGCACACCGCCGTCTCGACCAAGAATAAAGGCATGAGCTAATCGCTCGTCAACTTCACCCATTACGTGATCCAAAAATACTTCATTATTTGGAATATCATGAGTGACGGCAAAAGTGATTGCTCGCATATTCGATAACGCCTGACCAAAACAGTAAGGGTTGATCAGAGATTTAAAGCTGCCCTGCTCTTCAAAGGATTTGAAGATAGTATTGAACAGAGGGAAATCGTAAGCGCCTAAGCGAGTGTGTTTGAGGTAAGGCTCAAGGAACAACTCATACTCTTCTTTGGTCGCACCACCATCAGTAATGATCTCGCCAAAGATGTGCATTTCTTCGCAGATATCATCAGTCCACACCTTGCGTAGGTGTGACAGTGTCATGTGTTTCGCTGCGTCGATGCGAAACCCTTTCACGCCAATCTCTTTTAAGGCTTTTAGGTAAGCTCTCTGCTGCGCGACCACATTGTCGTTGTCTAACAGCGTTGGCAAGCCAGGGTCACTAACTCCACCGGTAATACGCCCGTTCTGTACTTCCCAAGTGTCTTTCCAGTTTTTGATACCAAACGCTTCAACAAAATCGTTTTCATCAAATAAAGGCTTAGAAAGATCGCCAAACAAACGTATGGATTCGTAATAGTCAGCATCTTCTTGATAAGACGCCATGTCTTGCTGATTTGGATACGTTAAATCGCCACGGATACCCGACTCATTGGCCATGTGGTTAAACACGACGTCAACATAGGTACGAAGCCCGTGTTGCTTTAACGTGTTCACCATCGCAGTGAAATCTTGCGTGTCACCAAGCTGATTATCAATCACACGATAATCTTGTGGTTGATAGCGCTGCCACCATTGGGTGCCAGAATCACGGTCACAACCTTTTGGTCCGCGTAACGACTTCATTGCCGGTGATACTAAAACAGATTTATAACCCAATTCTTGGATCAGTGGGGCGTTCTTCATTACGTCAGCGTAGCACCAGTCAAAGGCATGCAAAATCACATCTGTCGCTGGGTTGCTTAACATAGCTGAACTATCCATGTTGTTCTCCTACCAAACTTGTTTACAGCTTTCTAGATAAATACAAAGGCTAAAAGGCAAAGCTGCATAAATTTCCTTAAGAATGGTATTTATTATATGAGTTACTCATTAAAAACCCTCCTCCTCCCACCGATTAGTCACGGCGGATAGTCAAGGGCGTAGTGCCAATTATCGCATAACGTCTGGGATGAACACTCAGCCATAGTGCTTTTAAATGCGCAAAAAAGTGACAAAAAAGGAGCGTATAAGCTCTCATTTAAATTCCATTCGATGCATATGATACAACAGTTTTACGACAGAACTTCAGTTACATACTTTTGCAAAGGCAGTGCCTTGAGGCGAGATATTCTTGATAAACGCCCTGAAACAAACATCGAACAATCCAAACAAAATGCAGAATAAAGCGCATCAACCTTCCCAAGGCGCATTTGGCGTCACTTTCTCCATCACAAAATCGACAAAGAGTCGGGTCGGTTTCGCCATGTATCGATGAAATTGATAGACCACAAACATGTCTGAGGTTGGTGTGTCATAGTCAGTTAGCACTGGCACTAATTGGCCATTTTTAAGGTATGGGGTCGCTAATGCAATTGGAATATAAGCGACGCCGAGCCCTTGCAATGCCGAGTCGATAATTAACCTGGCGCCATTCGCCGCGTAGAAACCAGTCACTTCGACATGATGAGCCTGTTCAGCTTTTGTAAAATGCCATCGGTTATGGGCTATTGAGTGGCCCATAACCAAACAATTAACCTTCTGAAGGTCCTCTGGCACTTTGATCTTCTTAGCCTTTGTCAGGAACACTGGGCTAGCACAACAGATATTCTTCTTGGGACCAATCCTTCTCGCAATGAGCGAAGAGTCTTGCAGCGTCCCAGAGCGAAACGCGATATCCATTCGCTCTTCCACCATGTTGATATAGTCATCTGAAGTATCGAGTTCGATACTGATATCCGGGTATTGATTTAAGAACTCGACGATCCAAGGTTGTACGTATTGAATCGCAAATTCTAATGGCGACGTAATACGAATTTTGCCTTTTGGCTCTAGCTGAGTTTGCTTGATCTGTTCATTAGCCTCTTCTAGAGCAGCAAGATGTTGTTGGCACGATTGGAAGTATTGGTGCCCTGCTTCTGTCATAGAAAGCTTACGAGTACTTCTATGAAGGAGCTTAACGCCTAAGTCAGCTTCGAGCATCTGCACCTTCCTACTTACCGTCGTAGAAGGCATATCCAAAACTTTACCTGCACCAGCAAAACTCCCAGCCTCTACAACGTCAATGAACACCTTGATGTCATTCAGATTCATCCTTATTACCTTTAATAACGGGATTAACAAAACCAAATATACCATCTAATCAAGTAATGATTCTTTTATTAATATTATTTTCAGCAATCAAATTTAAGGACTAACAAAATGATTAGACAAATACATGAAATCAGAAATGGTCGAAATCACGGCCCCGTAACGAGCTATGTAAGCTCATCGAACCTGAAAGATCTCAACCCTTTTGTGCTGTGGGACCACTTTAAAATGTCGAATGTGAAGGGAACCGCCGGTTTTGACTTTCACGGACATTCAGGCGTAGCGACCATAAGCTATCCACAGATTGGTGCTATTGCTCACAAAAACACCGGCGGACATTCAGGCTTATTAGAAGCCGGAGGCATACAAATCATGTCTGCAGGTTCGGGAGTGCTGCACAAAGAGACCGTTCATCCGGACAACAAAGTTGCGGATGCATTTCAGCTCTGGGTTGCCTTACCCGAAGACGAACATGAATTGGGGCCTGTCACTTATTCAACCCAACAACAAGAGCAACTCCCTGTCGTTGAAGAGGCTCATTCAACCACCAAAGTACTTGTGGGACGATTTAACGGCAAACAAAGCAAGGCTCTCACTCCTGTTGATATGACGTATTTACACATCAACTTAGATGCCGAATACACATGGCAATACGCAGGAGAACCATCACAGACAACAGCCTTTATTTTTGTACGCCATGGCTCTGTCAGAGTCGGAAGTAAAGACGTATCAGCGGGTGAATTAGGTGTGTTTGATAAGAATACATCGCTAATCGCTGTCTCTGCATTAGAGAGTAATGCTGAGTTTGTGATCGTCTCGGGAACCCCATTAAAACAAGACTTCATTAGTAACGGAGCATCATTACACAGCAGCACTAGCAACTTAATCGCAGGTGTTAGACGAATAAAACAACTGCAATCCCAGCAAGTAAACCAATAACTAAAAAAGGAAGTCCATTATGAATACTACAACATTCACTCCAGAAAACTCTGTCATGCTACTGATCGACCATCAGGTTGGCACCATGGGTTGGGTTGGCTCGGCTAACCTAGAAGAGATCAGAAACAACACGGTCGCATTAGCTCACGCTGCACATGTGACCAAGATGCCGCTGATCCTAACATCGAGTATGGAAGATCAAGCACAAGGCCCTCTTTTTGATGAGCTGATTAACGCAGTACCAGAAGCTTACGAGAATCGTATTCTTCGTGGAGGAGTTGTCGATAGCATGAAAGATGAAAACTTTGCGGCTGCGGTTAAAGCAACTGGACGCAAAAATATCATCATTGCAGGGATCACCACGGATGTATGTGTTGTTTACCCAGCGATCACAGCCATAGCTGAAGGTTACAATGTACAGGTCGTGGTTGACGGGTCTGGGTCTCCAACAACATTAGCTGATGAAACAGCACTAAGAAGAATGGAAAAACACGGTGTTACCCTAACTTCAACCAATCAGTTGATTGCAGAACTGGCGCAAGACTGGAGCACTGACCATGGTAGCAAGCTAATCCAAGTTTTATTCGAAGAGATCATCTCGAAACAACATTGATTCACTAAACTGCCGCTACATAACTTTGGTTGCCTTAGAACAACCAAGTTACATAAGCGTTTAAAGTGCGGAAAATGGATACAAAAAAGGAGCGTATATACGCTCCTTTTATTCAATCTAACACATATTTATAGCTAAGTTCTGTAAAGAACCTTCACGACGTGCCAGCCAAATTTTGTTTTCACAAGGTGGGGTACAAGCGTCTCGCCAGAGAAACAAACCTTATCAAACTGAGGCACCATTTGACCTTTTTTGAACTCGCCTAGGTCGCCGCCCTTTTTACCAGATGGACACGTTGAATGCTTCTTCGCTAGCGTTTGAAACTTAGCGCCTTTTTTAAGCTGCTTGATGATGTCTTCTGCTACTTCTTTGTGCTTCACCAAAATATGAAGCGCTGCTGCTGTTCTTGCCATGATAATTCTCAGTGTGTTGCGGTCAGTTTACTTACGACGGTTTAGAACATCGTTAATGAACTGACTGTTGTAATTCTGTTTATCGCTAACGACTTGTCGACATAAAACCATCGACAGCGCGCGTTTAGCGTGATTTTAACCCAAGAACTGTCAATCTTCACTCTATAACCGAAAACAACTGCCTTAAAGCCCCTAAAAACCGTATAGTGACTTGCCGACACCCCTGTTTCCCTTTAAATTAATCCTTATAAATTAAGCGCGTATTAAGTAGGAGCCACTATGGCCAAACCGATCAGTAAAGCGAGTCAGTCACAGGGAATGTTGATGTTCAAATTATCCCTTACTCAAAGTTTTGCGATTGGCACGCTTAAGGTAAGAGAAATAGTGCCTTTTCAGCCGATGACTCAAATCCCATACTCCCATCATCACGTGATTGGTACGGTGACCATCCGCGATCTTACCGTTCCAGTCATTGATATGTCTGCAGCGATTGGCTTTCGACCGATAACACCTGCTGAATACCAAGATTGTGTGCTCATCGTCACCGATTGTTTAAGAACAGTAGTGGCATTTCTGGTTCGTTCGATTGATAAAATCATTGAATGTGATTGGAAAAGCATTGAATCGCCACCCGCCAGTGTCGGTCGTAATGTGTTTGTGACAGGTATTACGCGTTTTGAAGATCGTATCGTGCAAATGCTCGACGTGGAGTTATTACTTTCTAAGATCTATCCGGCTTATGAAAACGCGCATATTCCAATGCTGACCGATGTAGAAAGGGAGCGTCTAAAAGCGCTGAATATATTATTGGTTGATGACTCTTTAATCGCGAGGAAACAGCTATCTGATGCCTTGGACAGCATCAACATCCCTTATAGCATTTGTAATAATGGTTTAGATGCGATCGATCTAATGCGACGCCAAGCCAGCGCTGGCAATGCAATTGATCTTCTCGTGAGTGATATTGAGATGCCTGGACTCGATGGCTATGAGCTTGCGTTTGAAGTACAAAATGACAGCGCACTGAGTCATGCCTACTGTATTTTGCATACCTCACTGTCCAGTGAAATCTGTGTCGACCGAGCCAATCAGGTGGGTGCACATGAAGCGCTTGAGAAGTTCAATGCGGGCGAATTAATCGAAGCCATGCTACGCGGCGCAAAAGTCTTAAACGAAGCCTCTACGGCTGCTTAGACGCTATTTTGGAAGCTAAACCCAGCATCATGCTTAATGGTTTAGCTTCTTAGCTTCTTAGCTTCTTAGCTTCTTAGCTTCTTAAGGATTAGATATTAGATATGAATCAATGTAGAGATCTTCCTTAAGATTTCTTTGGCATAGAATAGCTCTTACTCACAAATTCCACTTCCTCAACTTCATTGACATGATTGGTAAAAGACGCCAATGCATAGAGTGTGTTCGCGACTAAGTTAGCGTATTTAAAAAGAATCGGATCTGGCGATTTTTTACTTTCATGATGCTCAATACTCACCAGCGCTCGCACGACTTTTTTAGCCTGACAGCGACATAAGTGAAGCTCGCTGGATACTCGATGCCCGCCAGGTAAGACAAAACCTTTAAAACCACCTTCTAGCTGCTCACGGATACGATGATAGTCTTGCTTGAGCTCGACCAATTCAGATTCGGTGATGGCGAGCTTACCGCGCACAGAGCCATTCAAGTGATAGATGTTTGGCTGCAAGCGTTGCAGGATCTCACGAACCTGAGGCTCTAGCTCTAAAGACAACACCAATCCAACTCGGCAACAAAGTTCATCCGACAAAATCTCAAAATCACAGATAGGACTGTCTTCATAGATAAACGGATAACAAAACTCGTCCCAATCTCGACTTACTGGTTTCACGTACCGATCCTTACACATAAATAGTCATCAAACGCCAATATACCAAACTCTTTGATTTAGACATAAAAAAGCCCTCACATTGGAGGGCTCCTGAAGAAATCAGTTAAACGAGATTACTCGTTAGACACTTTTTTGTGGCCTTCTTGTAGGTGAACGAAATCCACCAGATCGTCGCCTGACACTTGGTATGCTTGACCAAAGCCTTTAACGAACAGGCCATTCTCTGCTTTAAGGTTGAACAGAGAGAAGTCTTGAAGTTGGCTCAAACCATCAATGATTTCACCAAAACGCTCTTGCATCTGGCCAATCACTTGAGTCCAAAGTTCGGTTTCACGCTCAACAACACTTGCTTGTGCATCAAACGTTAAACGCTTGCGTGCGTAAAGCTGCTTCGAGCTCTCTTCGTCTTCAATCATCATCAAAGACACTTGAGGATTAGCCTTCAAGTTACGAGCGTGACGAGCAATATCAGAAATGAGAACAAAGTAACCTTCTTGGTTCTGAACGAATGGCGCGTAACTTACGTTCGGGCGACCTTCTTCATCAACCGTTGCAAGTTGAAGGGTGCGGCGCTCTTGGCGAAACTCTTTAATTTCTGGACCTAGGCGACCTTGTAGACGTTCTTGTTTTACTTGCTGTTCCATGGGTAATTCCTTTCTTCACTTTCTCTGATTTACTATTTTTGCCCGAGGTTGAGCGATCATGAGCGAACTAAGCGATCCTCGAGCATTGATGTACTGTTTAAACGAGTTGGCAACCTTAGTTAAGCTTGCCGTTAATCGTGCTTAAGCTTGTTCTTTTAGTGCTTTGAAGCGTTCTACTTGGTCGACAATAAGCTCTCGCTTTTCATTGCGGCCTAGGTAGATCTTAAAAATGTTCTCGCCCGTTTCACTGAAGAAACCGAAGTAATGACTTTCACGCCCCATGAACGCCTTGCTCACCAAACCGATATGTTTAACGTTATCAAGTTTCAGGTGGCCATGAAGCTCGCCCTCTTTGCCCATTAGGTTATAGTAACCACGTGCTACTTTGCCTTTCGGGAACGGCGCCTTTACTTCGAAGATTGAGCCAAATGAATGCATAATTGTGGTCACCGGGCCCCAGCCCACTAAACCTTCTAGAATCTCTTGAGCTCGGCTGCCATCTAGCATCACCGCCATGTCGCTTGGAAAGGCTGCTACTACTTCAACCTCTGAAACACCTAGCTTCTCAGCAATTGCTGTCGGCAGTAGTTTTGGCTCTTCTTCTAAAATTCGAGCTACGCTTTGTTCTAGAGTTTCTGTCATTTCTAATGTTGTATCTGTCATTGAATATGTTCCGTATAAACGAGTAATTTACGTAAGTTGTAAACTAAAAATTCGATATTAAGCGTGCTTCAAACTTGCATGCGGGTGTACGCCCAAACCTGACGTTTTAGGTGCTGGGTGCATGGCTTGGTATTCAGCGTTAAGCACTTGAATCACACTCTGCGCTAGGCTTACCGCCCAAAAGCTGCCAGCAATAGTCAGGCTCAGATAATCTTCCGAAAGCTCAACTAAACCGTTCTTTTCCCAATGCGCGAACAAAGGCTTAAGGTAGTCGAACGTGTCTTGTCCCATAAAGGTCGGTAATGTGCTTCTTCTAACAACACCAGAATCAAAACCTGCCTTCAATGAAGAGAAGCTTGGCTCTAATGAGCTTTGCTTCGTCATCATGGCAATAGGCAATTGACCTTGCTTTATAGACTCCATGTAGCTGTCTAAAGTTCGATGTTGCATTACTCCATGACCACCGATGTTGCCACCAGCGCCACAACCAATGGGTAGAACTTCGGCATAAGTTTTCGCTAAGCTGTTGTAAATGCTGCGTTCTCGATTATCACGAGTCCAGTGATTCACGCTCAGTTGCTTGACCTTATTTTTTGCCATGAACTCAACACCCGCCAAATACATACTCGCCTTATCTGGCGTATTGGCCGGTGGTGGTATTTTTCCTTTCTCAACGAGATTCAGCATAGGAGCATTGCCCGAAACAATAAGTTGGTAGAGGTCAATGCCGTGTGCGCCAGTAGACATGTAGTCTTCTAAATCTTGTTGGAACACTTCCATAGACTGGTGCGGTAATCCGTATAACAAATCAAGAACGATCGGAGCTTGTTCAGTGCGGCTCAGTGAACTGATACGTTCCAACACCACTTCTCGGTCATCCAAGCGCTTAGCACTGCGTCGAACTTGAGTATTGAAACTTTGAATACCGAATGAGAAACGATTGAAGCCACCTTCAAGCGCACGATCAAACATCTCGTCGCCAAAGCGATTGATGCGTCCTTCCAAGGTCATTTCCACATCGTTTGCTAGTGGGAAATATTGACGAATGGCTTTACCAAGCTGCTCAACTTGTTGAGGTGACAAATCGGTGGGTGTTCCACCACCAATATAGACAGCGTGAAATAGTCCAGACTGAGCCCAAGGTGTTTTGGCTTTCTGCTTTAGCTCGACCATCAGTGCATCGAAATACTCATCCACTAATTTACGGCTGGCGGCATTTTGGAAGAAATTGCAGAACGTACAACGCACACGACAAAAAGGAATATGGATATACAAGCAACGTTTATCCTGTTTTTGCCCTTCACTTAACATCAGTTCATCAAAGAGCTCCAACTTCTTGCTCGGGTCGACCGGAATTGAACTTCCTCCGGAATGGGCAGAATGCTTTTTAGCAAACGCAAAACGAAGCGGATCAGGGCTAGAAATACCCAAGACTGATTCGTCATACTTATAGATATTAAGACTCATATAATCTCTCTAAACACTTACATAGCAAAGTCTGGAAGACTATTCGCTAAAACTGAAATAATCATAAATAGACGCAAATGATAATGCAATTGATAATTGATCTTATTTAGATTCTAGGCAATAATCCGATACAGATTTTGGATTTGGTAAAGGATTGAGTGTGAACGTTCCTAGATATGTTATTGCAGGCGGTGCATCGTTAGTGATTCATGCAGCGCTATTATTTGTTGCTCAAGAATCCAAAGTATTCGCGATGCCTGCAGGTAGCCAATCGAACACGGTATCGATCAACTTCACTCCCAAGAACACGCCTTCTCCAGCTCAACAAAAAACCATCACAGAGCAGGTTGAACCAGAACCAATCAAAGAAACGGTCTCACAAGCTGAACCTAAACCTGTCGAACCCAAGGCCGTTGAGCCAAAGCAAGCCAAACCGACGCCAAAGAAAAAAGCGATCACCAATAAGCCTCAACCCAAGAAAGTAGAGAAAAAGGTTGTTGAAAAGAGAGTCGAGAAGAAGCCGATTCAAAGGAAACCAGTGACTCAGAAAAAGGTCGTTAAGAAAGAACGCCCAGAACCAAAGTCCAAACCAACGCCTCAACCAGAAAAACTGGCCGACAAGAAAGTCGATAGAAACCTGGCCGAGTCTGCCAACCAACCTCAGGAAGTAAACCAAGGTGTATCAAACCAAGAGCCTGTGCTAGTCACTAAGCCTTCGTTTTCAGCTCCCCCTACTCCCCCGACTTACCCTCGACAGGCAATACGTCGTGGTATTGAAGGGGTCGCAATTTATGAGGTCTGGTTAGACGCGGAAGGCAAACAAATTAAGCAAGCATTAGTAAATTCATCAGGCGTACTAATACTCGACAACGCCGCTTTAGACGCCATTAAAAAATGGAAGTTCTCACCCCACACTGTCAATGGTCGAGCGATTGCTCACCGAGTACAACTACCTGTTCGTTTTAGGTTGGAATAATCATGCAACAAATCAGTTACTTACAAGATCAACTTGGCTTAATGACTTGGCCTCTTCTTATCTGTTCAGCATTAACCGCAATGATCATCGCTGAACGTGTCTTCCAAGTGATGTTAAGCATTGGTGTTGGCAAACGCGCCATTCGTCGCGAGCTCAATCAAATATCACCAACCAACAGCAAAGAGATTGAAGCGCTTGCTCAGGCTATTTCAGGTAAACGACCACTGCTGTACAAGGGCGTCTCGATGTTGCTTGCTCACCACTCTTTTTCGAAAGGACTACGTGAAGATGCAGCAGGCATCTGGCTACAAGAAAAACGCCACCAGCTGCACGCAGGTTTAAGGCTGCTTGGTTTAATCGGCGTGATCAGTCCACTAATTGGCTTGCTTGGTACGGTGCTTGGTCTTATCGAGATGTTCAAAGGTGTAGCTGCTACCACCGGAAGTATCACACCAAATGATCTAGCTGACGGCCTTGGCTTAGCAATGAGAACCACAGCTGCAGGTTTGATGATTGCACTGCCTGCGATCTCAGGGTCTCAACTGCTTGGACTTTGGGCCGATAGGGTTTTGGCGCAGCTAGAACATACTTTGAATTATGTGAATGTGTGGTTAGAAGGCATGTCGATTCAAACTAATCAGTCTGACGAAACTAAAGATTCATCATTAAACAAAGTCGCTGTCGGTGATGCGAGACAAGCATGATTAAAACGCCCCACTCATCTCAAACACAAAGTTTAGCTCCGGACTTAACACCGCTGCTCGACATCATTTTTATCGTGATGGTTTTCCTGCTGCTGACAGCATCGGTGAAGTTGGAGTCATTAGAAGTCGAACTGCCGAGCTCTGATATTAAGAACGTTTCTGAAGTTCATAAAGATTCGATTAGCGTCAATATCTTAGATCACGAACCCTACTGGGCGATTAACGGCCAAGAGTACATCGACTGGGAAAACTTCAAGATTGCATTGCTAGAAGAAACTGGCACATCAGACAAGAAGCCGATCATCATTGGTGCAGATAAAGCCGCCAACGTTGAGAACCTAGTGAAATTGCTGTCTTTCCTTCAAGAGAACGGAATACCAGCGACTCAATTGCTCACTGAAGATGGCTAGAACAACTCTCTATTTTCATGAAGTTTGGCTGTTGATGACTAACACCAAAGAAGCAGAGCTAAACCTCTCTATCGATACGAACTCACAATGCGAACGGACTGCTCACTGAGAATCTTCGCGAAACAAGTAGATAATATAAAGAAATGATTATGAACAACTTAAACGTGCTCAATAAATTAACGACCAAGAGACATCTCCTTTCAGTAGCTGCAATGAGCTTGGCACTGACTGCGCCAACGGCAATGGCTAATGACGTAGAACAACCTCGAATCATAAGTGCAGGCAGTGCTGTGACTGAATTGGTCTTAGCATTAGGCGCTGAAGAGCAGTTAGTGGCGATTGATGTGACCAGCCATTTCCCTCAAGCAGAGAACCTGCCGAAGATTGGTTACCACCGAAACCTTTCAGCAGAAGGCTTGATTGCTTTAGAGCCAACGACACTAATTGGCTCAGATGAAATGGGACCTGACAACGCGATTTCTCAATTGAAATCTGCCGGTGTCGATGTCGAGATCGTCAATACCGAAGCAAACGTTGAGGGGTTATTAAAGCGTATCGACCAAATCGCAAAAATTACCCACACCGAAGCTCACTCACAGCAAGTCAAAGCTGAAGTAAATAAGAAGATTGCGGCACTAAAATCAAACCAAGTACCCAACAACGAAGCGAAGAAAGTTCTGTTCTTATTATTGCATGAAGGTCGCCCGGCGAATGTTGCTGGCGGTGAAACGTCACCAAACGCGATCATTGAATTGGCTGGCGGTGTAAACCCTGCGGCAAAGAGCCTGACGTCTTACAAACCACTATCGATGGAATCACTCGTTGAAATGCAGCCTGATGTCATCTTGGTGAGTGGCCGCAGCTACCAGAAAATGGGCGGCACTGACGCCATTCTTAAATCGCTGCCTATGTTAGCAGCGACTCCTGCTGGCATGAACAAACAAATCATTACCGTAAAAGGCAGTGCATTAGTCGGCGGACTTGGCCTCGAAAGCCTTTCAGAAGCCAAGCGATTAAACGCTCTTATCTATCCGTTATAACTTATCTATCCGCTATAACTCGACCACCCTATTCTTACTGTTGCTAGCTCAGTTTCCATTACCTACCCGCTTTTCCGCAATGTTGGTGATGGATATTGAAGCTAGCGATGAACATTGAGGCCCTTTATGTTGCTACGATCCGTCCCACTGAAAACATCGATGTTAGGCCTAGGGGCTACCCTAGTCTTCGTCGCACTGTTCTCAATTACCGTTGGGCCAATGAACATTAGCTTAGCTGACAGTGCAGCGAGCTTACTCCAACCAAACAATGATTTAGCCCCACACATCAATTTAGTGATTCAAGAGATTCGCTTACCTAGAACTATTTTGTGCATGCTAATCGGCGCGATTCTCGCGTTATGTGGCGCGGTTATGCAGGGGCTATTCCGCAACCCGCTTGCTGAGCCAGGGATCATCGGTGTGTCTGCTGGTGCGGCATTAGGTGCAGCGTTGGCTATTGTTCTTTTCTCTGAACTCTCATTGCAATACCCGGCCTTCATGAATTTTGCGGCCGTTCCTGTGTTTGCCTTTTTAGGTGGCGCTTTAACCACACTCTTGGTCTATAAACTGGGCACGGGTAAATTCGGCACCTCTGTCACCATCATGTTGTTGGCGGGTGTAGCGATCAGTGCGCTCTCTGGCGCTGGTATTGGCTTCTTGAATTTCATTGCTGATGACCAAATGCTGCGTGATCTTTCGCTATGGTCGATGGGTTCACTAGCGGGCGCTAAGTGGTCAGGCATTTTGCTTGCTGCAGTTACGCTCGTAGCACTGTTTATTGTTTTTTACCGTCAAGCGATGTCACTGAATGCCCTGCTCTTAGGTGAGTCAGAAGCGCAACACCTTGGCATTCCAGTACAAAAACTCAAACGAAAGCTCATTCTACTGACAGCCGCAGGCGTTGGTATCACAGTGAGCCTGTCTGGCATGATCGGTTTCATCGGGCTCGTTATCCCTCATTTAGGTCGTATGTTGGCAGGCCCAGATCACCGAGTTCTTTTGCCATTGTCAGCAGTGCTAGGCGCACTATTGCTAACAGCCGCAGACATGTTCTCTCGAGTGGTACTGGCACCAGCAGAATTGCCTGTGGGTATTGTCACTGCGATCATCGGCGCTCCATTCTTCTTGTATCTACTATTTCAACAGAAAGGGAGAATCCTTTAATGTTTCCTTCAGCGTTAAAAGCGACCGATATCGAAGTGAAGTTCGGCAGCAAAGTGATATTAGATGGCGTTTCTATTGAGATTGAGGCAGGAAAGGTAACCACACTGCTTGGGCCAAATGGCGCAGGAAAAAGCACGTTACTTAAAGCCTTATGCCAAGAGATTTCGAGTAAGGGTGATATTCAATATTTTGGACACACCAAAGACAAGTGGCCTTCTCAAAAGTTGGCAAAGCATCTGGCTATGCTACCTCAGCACAGTACGTTGACCTTCCCATTTTTGGCACATGAAGTTGTCGAGCTTGGTGGTATTCCTCTGCAAGAGTCCAACAAGAACCTCACCAGCATCGCTAACCAGAAAATGGATGTTGCTGATGTGACTCACTTAAGTGAAAGGCTCTACCCTTCGCTATCCGGCGGTGAAAAACAGCGTGTTCACTTGGCTCGAGTGCTAACCCAGCTTCACTATTCTGGTGACCAATGTATCTTGATGCTTGATGAACCCACATCAGCACTGGATCTTGCCCACCAGCACAACACCTTAAAGATCGCGAGAGAGTTAGCCGACAACCACAATGCCGCGGTTATCGTAGTTTTGCATGACTTAAACCTAGCCGCTCAATATTCCGACCGATTAGTGGTATTGAAGGATGGACACTTAGTTTGCGATGGAAGTCCTTGGGAGGCGCTAAAGCCGTCAATGATTGAAGACGTATACGGATACAAAAGTATCGTCGAAAAACACCCAACCATGAGCTTCCCTCAGGTTCATCCCGCACAATAAACGCAATCAAAAACTGGCGCATTTAGAGTATTCGTTCCTTCTAACGCCGACACCATTCAAAGCCTCGATTTAGTCGAGGCTTTTTTATTGGCTCACAGCCTCTCTCTCGCCTTAAACTCAATTTTGTTAGTAACCATAGCAATAAGCTATAAAACGGCTCATCCAGAGCGTTTGAGGCTCTAGAAATAAACATAATCAGTTAGTGTTGCTAAGCTTTTCGCAATTGAGGTGGAATGTAAGACTCGAGCGTAAGCATATAAAAAGAAAAGAAATAACTTCATTTGGCACAAAGCAAGATAGCAGAAGCGATATGAGTTCGAGAGAAAAAGCGAAAGAGAAAGAGAAAGAGAAAGAGAAAGAGAAAGAGAAATTGCAGACACAAAAAAAGCCCCCGTAGGAGCTTCTTTTATCGTGTGTTGATTACTGACTCATGCGAATCAATGACTTACCAATCAACCACTCTAGTTCTTTACCGCTAGTATCACCAAACTGAGTTTCAGTCAGCTTGTATAGACGGTCAATACCGTTTGCAGCGAACTCATGAGCGCTCTCAGCAGTAACGATATGATGGAAAAGTAAACGTAAAATTGCTAGGAACTCAGCGTCTTCAAGTGCTGCAACCCAGCTAGCTGAAAATGCGTCAAGGCCATTTTCAAAGTCAATGTGTTCCATAAACATCTTGAAAATACGACCGTCTAAAGCAGCAGTAAAATCCGTTTTCTTAGGAAAGTGATGACTAATACCTGTACGAGAAACGCCTGTTTGTTGACTCAATGTCGTGTATGACATCTTGTCGTAACCCAATCTCAATAGCTGGTCCACAACGGCATCCATGATCTTCTGGATCGTGATTTCTGTATCTTCTTTACTACGCTTTGGCATATTCAGGCTCTTCTCTTTGTAAATCCATCTAACTCAATCAAATGAAGTCAGAATGAAAATCGTTATCAGCATTATGTGAGCAAGATGTTTTTTCGCAAGTATTTAGAACTAAATGCACACAAATACTATGTACGAACAATTTTACAGTGATGTCTCTTTGGACACTTTGTCTAATTATTCTTCGAAAATCACCTTACAATCCTAAGTCGATAATTTTAAATAACGACTTCGAATATGAAATACCCAACGAAAAATTCATTGTATAAATACCTATCAAGCGATAGATAGTCTTATAAAATCATTCCTGACGCAACTAAGTGAATGATATTCTGACAAATTAATAACATTCCTTTTCAACAAAACGTGAGGTAAATCACATACATATTTATCGGCGCGAATGTAGATATTCATTAAACACCTTAACAAACAACATAGCATACCAGTATAAATTAGTTCAAAGGTTTTAATTTTTGTAGATACAGTTCAAATTGCTCGTTAGAATAACCTCAGACTTTGTAAGAGGATTATTTATGAGCCAAGATATTGGTAACAACGATGTATGTGAGGCTTGCGGTTGCGCAGGTGAAATTGGCTTCATCATTAAAGAAGGCGACGAGGTTGCTGAGGTAACGGTTTACGGCAACTCCAAAGCCCTTATTGAAGCTGAATTAGCTAAGTACGTTGAGTTAGCAAAGCAAGTGTCTAGCAATGTTGAATTTGAAGCATCAGAGATGACTGAAGACAGCACAGAATTGCACGCACGCTTTAAATTTGAAGTAAGCGCTGAGAAAATTATTTTCGAACTTAAGACTCGCTCTCTAGCGCGTTAATATAAGCACTTATACTCATATAATTAAAAGACGAGTTTATTACTCGTCTTTTTTTATTATTTCAACCCAACCTAGAGCACCATTGGTCTCAAAGTCATTTTCAGCCGCACATTTAATCACAACACCGGAGACCTCAACGATAGCACCAACACTATATGCCTTATCATTGTAATAACAAACTCGTTGCTGTGAAGTACTCTGAGTGACAACCACTGCCGCTTTTGCAGGTGTTGATATTATTTTATTAGCACTTACTGATATTGAACAAAACGCAGAGGTCAGAATCACAAAGCATTTTAGAATTTGATGCTTTATTCGAACCGAAAATTTACCTTTCATTGTCTCTTATTCCTTTCTACCTACCAACAAATGAGTAAAACACTATGCGAGAATAATTTTTTCTTTATAGTGTTAACGTCTATCGTAATAAGAAGCTTGTTATGCTCCGAATAATTGCACTTATTATTGGTTCTTTAACCATAACAAATGTGACTGCTGAACCACTCGATCAGTATCAAATATTGAACCATCTGGATAATTACGGAAACTTATATTTACGAAATAAGCCATACACATCACTGCCAACAGGGTTAATCGTTGATGGCAACCTCAATATTGAGAACACTGCGATTACCCGCCTACCCAAAGGATTGGAAGTAAACGGAAGTCTTAAAGGCGGTAACAGCCAACTCTCGCGGGTTCCCTCGGGAGTGAAGATAAAAGGCTATGCCGACTTGATTGGCAGTCAGATTACCAGTTGGCCAAGAGGTGTGAGAGTGGGCGGATTTATTAACCTCACGGATACTCCCCTCAAGAGCCTGCCCAATGGCTTTAGAGTGAAAGGCGACCTGAGCGTGATTCGTACGCCTTTGACAGAGCTACCAAACGGGATAGTGATTGATGGCGATTTATATATAGGCGGTTCTGGGATTACAACATTTCCCGATACCATGACAGTCAAAGGTAATATCTACCTCGGTGGTAACACGATTACCACGTGGCCAACCAGCCTAGAGCTTGGTGGCGCTGTCGCTCGCTAATTTAGCCTAATGCTCTAATGCTCTAATGATCTAATGATCTAATGATCTAATGATCTAAAACTCTAATGCAGCAGCAAGTAGTAATTCAGAAACAAAAAAGGAGCCCAAGGCTCCTTTTTCAATTCAAGCAAGTTACTACTCAACTCACAAGCTAACTAACGCTCGTTAACCAATGTTCTTCACTGGGTTCGCATAGCTGTCGATCAAGTACTGACGAGCACCTTGTGGCAAGCCAGATAGTTTATCTTCAAACTCCTGCTTAACCGCTGCTGTAATCGACTCGTCTTCTTTTTCCGCTGCCAGTAAGTTTACTGGAAACAGTTTGTAGTTGTCGTGGATCTGACGGTCGATCTCTTGAGCAAGCGCTTCAGGCGTATCAAAATCTTGGTCGATAACCTGACCGAAACCAACATGAACACGTCCTTTATTACCGATGATACCTTGAATGATACTTTCGATATCTTCAAATTCACCCTTTTCGTAACTGCCGTTTACGTCTTTTTCAAAAAGCTCGATCGCTTTCGCGATGTCACATGGATCGTTTTCGTAAGAAATAGACACAGGAACGATCTTCAACGACTTCACGTACTCAGGGAAGGCAATTTTCTGCTTACGACCTTCAACGTGGAACATCTTCAAGATTGCTGGCTCAGTAAAATCATTGCCGTCTTTTGCACGGCCTTCCTTTTGAGCGATCCAGATAGAGTTACCCGTTTCCAAAGAATGCTTGATGTACGAAGACAACTGCCCTAGTGCTTTCATCATCTCACGCGGCCCTTTCAAAGAACGCTTTACAATAAAGCTCTTATTAAGGCGCATCAGTTCAGTCGCACATGGTTTCTTCAACAAGTTGTCACCAATTGCAATTCGGCAAGTTTGGTGATTGTTGTGATGCAATGCGTAGTTAACTAACGCCGGATCCATAGCAATATCGCGGTGATTTGAAATAAACAGGTAAGCTTGACTAGCGTCCAGTGACTCTACACCTGTGTATGTCACACCATTCGTGGTTTTCGCTAATGTATCTCGCAAGTATTTCTTAACTTCAATCTGAATGGATTCAACGCTGGTCAGCTTGCTCCATTTCATTTTCAAGTAAACGCGCAAGATCGGGCTCATTAATGCTTTAAACCAAGACGCATGGTTTGAAAAACGATAGTGCAGAATCGCACTGATAAATTCTTCATCATTAATAAGACGGTTTAGTGCCGCTGGAATTTCATCATCGCCGTAAGGACGAATATCAACATATGGATCGGTCGGAGAGGTCATTTTTTAATTCAAATAATAAAAATCTGGCTCATTCTACGCGTTGTTTTGACTTCTCGCAGCTACAGAGTCCATACTTTTGACAAGGTCAGACCAGAAAGATTGAAAATGCCCTGTTATTGTTGGCATTCTTTAAAATTAACGGTAATCTTGACGCCCCAAAATTAAGGTACTATCTATGAACTTCGCTATTGAATATACATCGGCTTACTTTTCACACTTGGTGATCACACCTCGCAAGAAAGTACTTAAACATAGCCTTGTGTCGGTTCAAAGTGGCTTGGTTTTGATAAAGCTGGGTAAACAAGAGTATGCCGTCGAGCCAGACCAGAATGTATGGATTCCATATGACTGCCTAACATCACTGACCTATTTTCCAAACACCCAGGTTAATCGTGTCGACTTCTCAGTTCGTTTGGCCGACTCATTCCCGAGACAAGCAGGATACATCACGCAAACCAACCTCTCTTCTGCGTTACTGGACAAGTTGGAGCTAACCAAAGCTCGCGCTTCAAATGCCAATAATACGGAGCAAGCGTTTAAAGATATGCTTTCTGTTCTCAAGCAAGAAGTGTTGGCATTTAAGCCACTGCTTTGCGAAAGTGCTCTGTCTCAGCGATTCAATCAGTGGAACATCGATGACTCGAACCTACCGCAAGAACACACCTTGGTGATGGTAATGCGCGAGGCAAAGAAACGTATGCAGTCGGGTCAGAAACGTGCACTTGTGATTGATGATTTGTTCTCAGGCAAAGAAGAAGAATTTGAACAGCTGTGCATGCTTGTTTTTGGCGAAGATTTATAGCTTAGCGATAAGTTATAGCTAATATGAAAGCAGCAAACCAGATACTAAAAAGCCGCAAAAACTCAGTTTTTGCGGCTTTTTTAATTCTTAGCATCGATTAATAACCTAACGGTCTAGAACGGCAATTCAATCTGCATCATGAGGTCAGCGTCTCGTGAGTCATGCCAACGGTAATCAAAGCGCATACGCGGCTGCCCTTCTACTTTCTCGCCAAAACCGATGCTGAGTTGAAGACCATGATTCATCAACCACTCTTCAGTCGACATATCATACTGATCATCTTCGAGATCTTCTGGGAACCACATACCTAATCCAACGTAGTTAGATTCAAGGCTTTGAGTTAATAGAGGCGCATCTTTGCTCTGAATAACCCAATCAGACCAATAGTCTGCCGTTGATTCAGGTTCATCTTCGCTTAATCCACTGAGCTCCATCATACGTTGACCGAAGGATTCAAGGCTCGTAGATAAGTCTAAACAGTTATTTTCATCGTCAGAAGTCAGCATGATCGAATCTAAGCTAAAGAAATCACAATCAGCGTGAGCAGGCATACTGCATGCTGCAATGATCATCGTCGCTGGTATCGCGCGCTTTAGCATAGTCATCAGACCTCTTAAATTAGTGAATCTACATTATTGTATACAGTTCACCATCTTGCAATATCTTTGTAACTGACTTTGTACTCAATTTCGCAACATTGCTCCCATTTTGCAAAGCAAGGCGGATATCGGTACTACGAATCTTTACTTTTTCAGGGCAAGCCATCACAGACCACTGCTTGGTAATCTCATCTGATTTATAGAAAGATGAGAATTTAAAGAAGTTATCTGGGCCAATAACAAACGTCAGTTCAGCGTCACGATGTAACTTTTGGAGTTCACTGAGCACTGCATAAGTCGTGACGCTTTCACCTGGAGTAAACAAACTTTTTTCGATCAAAGAAAGCTCCACTTGATCCAGTGAAAGATCGCTAATAAATGCGTTAACTAACTGACATCTCGTATCAAAGTCTAGCATCTCTTTTCCCCAAGCATGGGCAATACTTGGAACAAGTAGAATTTTGTCAAAGTGAGCCAACGAATCAATCACACTTTTGTGCCCTAAGCTCGGCGGATTAAACGCACTACCGAAAATGGCTATTTTTTCCATTATTTATTACTGCCTTCTCTTTCTAAGCTTGTGCAAAGAGGTTTTTAAATCGGATGATTTAGGTATGATAACACTAGATTTTTAATTTGCTTGCAGGAAAGGAATACGAATGGAACAGTTAATTCGTGACGAAATGCGCGTACTACCTTCAATTGACCCTCACTTCGAAGTGACTCGCCGTGTGGACTTTATCAAAACTAAACTTCAGCAGTCAGGCTGCAAGTCTCTGATCCTTGGTATCAGTGGCGGTGTAGACTCAACGACCTGTGGCCGTTTAGCACAAATGGCAGTTGATAGCCTGAATGAAAGCGCTGGTAGCGACAACTACCAATTCATCGCCGTTCGCCTGCCTTATGGTGAGCAAAAAGATGAAGACGAAGCACAACTTGCTCTGTCTTTCATTCAGCCTTCTCAATCCGTTTCTGTAAACATTAAAGCGGGTGTTGATGGGCTTCACGCCGCATCTCACGTTGCTCTAGAAGGCACTGGCCTACTACCAACAGATTCAGCAAAAATCGATTTTGTGAAAGGGAATGTGAAAGCTCGCGCTCGCATGATCGCACAATACGAAATCGCAGGTTACGTTGGCGGCCTTGTCATCGGTACTGACCACTCAGCGGAAAACATTACTGGCTTCTACACTAAGCACGGTGACGGCGCATGTGATTTAGCACCACTGTTCGGCCTGAACAAACGTCAAGTTCGTGAACTAGCAGCAACACTGGGCGCTCCAGAGCTACTGGTTAAGAAAGTACCAACTGCTGATCTAGAAGAGCTTGACCCACAGAAAGCCGATGAAGCAGCATTGAACCTTTCTTACGATCAGATCGATGATTTCCTTGAAGGCAAAGCCGTTTCTCAAGACGTATCCGATCGCTTAGTGAGTATCTACAAAGCAACACAGCACAAGCGTCAACCAATCCCAACGATCTACGATTAATTAGTTTTTGAATTAGTCTCAGAATCAAAAAGGCCGGAAGCTCATTCACGAACTTCCGGCCTTTTCTATTCTATGTGCGGAATAACTTAACTAGTTAATCAACAACTTCGATATCAGTTTGAGGCACACTGCAACACGCTAGTATCTGACCCATATTACGTTCATGCTCTTGCAATGCAGGCACATCCGGTTGGTGAACTTGCCCAGACTCAAGGGTCACTTTACAAGCGCCACAGAAACCAGCACGGCAGCTTGAAGCGATAGACACACCCGCAGACTCTGCTTGCTCTAGCAGGGTTGATTGGTTATTACCTTCAAACAGGTAGCCATTGACACTTAACTGCAGTTGCTTCACCGCCTCTTCGGTAGACTGAGCCACACCAAACGCTTCTTGATGGTAATGCTGAGGGTTAAGCCCCATTTGAATCAACAGTTTCTTGGCATTCTCCATAAAACCGTCAGGGCCACACACGAAGGCTTGACGCTTATGTAACTCTTCGATTTTAGCGACATGAGACACGCTCAAACGTCCTGATAAACCATCCCACTCTTTCGTTGGTTGGCTTAGTGAATAAATTACCTGTAAGCCTGGATGTTCCTTGGCAATTTGATCGATCTCAGCTTGATAAGGGATATCTTCTTCGCTGCTGCATTGGTGATAGAAAACCACATCACCAATCTGACCATGGTCGGCTAAATAACGAAGCATCGACAACATTGGCGTAATGCCGCTACCCGCAGACAAAAGAAGTAGTGGATGCTTAGGGTTTTGTTCTAAATAGAAAGCACCATCTGGGTTTTGAGCAACAAGCGTATCACCGACTTGGAAATGATCATTGAGCCAGTTTGAGATTTGACCATCGTCCACTCGCTTTACAGAAATCGCCAAACGACCTGCGCGTGATGGACTCGAAGATAACGTGTAACGACGAGACACTTTTTCGCCATTAATCACCATCTCAATCGGTAGATGTTGCCCCGGCTGATAGCTTGGTAATGAATGGTTCTCTTTCGCTGGCTCTAGCCAGAACGTCGTAAAGTCTCGAGCGATCTCTTCACGTTCAACGCAAGTTAAGTGTAGCGATTCTACCCATGTATCTTCGTAGTGCTCTTTTTCTTTAGTTTCTAATACTTCAACAACATCACCGGCTTTGACTAAGCCTTCATTTTTAGCCACAAGGTTTTGGCCAAAGAAAACGCCACCGCGCTCGTTGGCTCGGAATGAAGAAAAGGTGTTAAGCGGCTCTTTTGTCGCTCTAAGTTCGCCACTCTCAACATCAACCGTGGTTAGGATACATCGTTCACAAGGCTTAACGGATTCAAATTCAACCTCACCAATTCGGATACGCTTCCAGCTATCTTCGGCAAAAGGTTCTGTGTTGGAAACAACAAAGTTGGTGCGGAACTGATCCATTGAATGGGTTTCAGGGCTGCGGCGATTGAGTTCATCAAGAGAGGCTTGGCTGATCACTAACATTGGGTAACCGTCGGCAAAGCTCACATTATGACCGAGCTTTTCTCGGACACGATTCGATTGCTCACCAGAAAACAGTAGCTCAACGCGCACGCCCAACACATCACTGAACCAATCATCGGCTTCATCACATGTCGTGTATGCCGTGAAGCTGTCTTTCCACACCGTTGCTGGTGCTTCTTGCATCTTGAAGCTCGCATACTTTAGGCGCAGCGCTTCTTTACCTTCATAAGTGAAGATCAAACCATCTGGTTGCAAGCTAGAAGATACCTTGACCATTTTAGGGTACTTACGCGCCGTCACCATTGAACCGTCAGCCAACGCCAACATAAAACGTCTGTCGAAAGTAAGACCTTGTTTTTCGACCCAAGCAGAAGAGAGTGCAATCCCGCCCACTGACTTAACCGGAAATACATTGATTTGAGATAGAGAAGGCACTTGCTGTGAAGCCTTTTGATCTGACGGTAGCTGCGACATAACGATTCCAATGTTTTGTTATTTGTCCCAATGCTAACAAATGGTTATAAATAGATAAACTGGCAGGCATTAAACACTTGATACTAAGCTATTATCTTGAGATGTTTAGCTTTCTATTTTGATACATTAAGGCAGTAATGCAGTAACACTCTCCATACGTTCTATACTTTGAACACGATTGCTGCTTTGAACTTTCATTGAATAAAAAGGATTTATCATGAACAAACTCGTCATTATCATCTTATGTGTACTACTTCCGCCTGTTGGCGTGTTCTTCGCTCGTGGTGCAGGTAAAGACCTATTGATTAACATCATCCTGACTTTCTTCTTCTGGGTGCCAGGAATGATTCACGGACTCTGGGTGGCGACTCGTTAACCCTTCTTAACAAATAAATACCGAATAAAATACCCATAAAAACAAGCTCCTAGCCCTGAAGAGTTAAAAATAGGATGAAATGAAAGTGCTTTTCCACTATCATCCTGTCGCCTAAACGTAAGCGATTGCTTTCACAGATTTCGCTGAGTTTAGGCTCCAACTACATAACACTTCAAATGGTGGGAGCCTTCAATGACACAACTTACGATTACTCGTCCTGACGACTGGCACGTTCATCTACGCGATGGCGAAGTATTAAAAGATACAGTGCGCGATATCAGCCGCTACAATGGTCGAGCGTTAATCATGCCAAACACCATCCCACCGGTAACCGATACCGAAATGGCTTTAGCTTACCGTGAACGCATCATGGCAGAGCAGCCAAGCGAGCAATTCCAGCCTCTAATGGCACTTTACCTAACAGACAACACAACACCTGACGAAATTCGCAAAGCGAAAGAGTCTGGTGCCGTAGTGGCTGCAAAGCTTTACCCAGCAGGCGCGACGACTAACTCGGATTCAGGCGTAACGTCAGCTCAAAAGATTTACCACGTACTAGAAGCGATGCAAGAAGTGGGTATGTTGCTGCTGGTACACGGTGAAGTAACGGCTCACGATGTTGATATCTTTGACCGTGAAAAAGAGTTCTTAGACACGGTTCTAGCACCGATTGTGAACGACTTCCCTAACCTGAAGATTGTTCTTGAGCACATCACAACTGCAGACGCAGCGACTTTCGTTAAGAACGCTAACGAGAACGTGGCAGCAACCATCACCGCTCACCACCTGCTTTACAACCGCAACCACATGTTGGTTGGCGGCATTAAGCCACACTTCTACTGCCTTCCTATCCTGAAGCGTAACACTCACCAATTAGCGCTTATCGAAGCTGCAACAAGCGGCAGCAAGAAGTTCTTCTTGGGTACAGACTCTGCACCACACGCAAAAGGCGCAAAAGAGTCAGCATGTGGTTGTGCAGGTTCTTACACAGCGCACGCTGCTGTTGAACTGTACGCAGAAGTGTTCGACTTAGAAGGTAAGATTGAGAACCTAGAAGCGTTTGCAAGCCACAACGGCCCTGACTTCTACGGTATTCCACGTAACACGGACACCATCACTCTTGTTAAAGAAGAGTGGAACGTTGCTGAAACCATGCCTTTCGGTTCAGACATCGTTGTGCCAATCCGTGGCGGCGAGACGATTGCTTGGTCTGTGAAATAAACACTTGGTCTGTAAAATAAACGCTTAGTCGGTAAATTAGCGCTCATATTGAAAAATAAGAGCGTGGTGTTAATTAAACACGACCTATTAGACTAAAAGGGGCACCATAATGATTATGGTGCCCCTTTTTCGTTTCGTGGAGAGAGGGTTTTATTAAGACCAATAATGAGCGGATTACTTACCGCGAATTTTTCCAATCACAGTCCAAACAGCAACAACGCTCAGTCCAGCTAAGACACCAATAACACCATTCAACAGAGTTGGAACAACCGCTGTCGCTATCGTGTGTCCACGAAAATCCATAATAATCGGTTCAATTAAATGATGAATCGCAGGGACGTTGTGAACCACAATACCGCCGCCAACCAAGAACATCGCCGCAGTACCGACCACAGCAAGCGTCTTCATTAACTTGGGCGCAAACGCGACTAGCCCATTACCCAATTGAGTTTTAATGGTACTCCCATTCGATGTTCGCTGGAGATAGAAACCTAAATCGTCCAACTTCACGATCCCAGCAACTAAGCCATAAACACCAATCGTCATCACAACTGCAATCAAACTCACGACAAGAATCTGAGTAACGATACTTGTACCCGTCACGGTACCCAGAGCTATCACGATGATTTCCGCAGATAATATGAAATCAGTACGAATCGCGCCTGCGACCTTTCTCTTCTCATATTCTTCTATGGATTCACCAGTATTTGTGTCCTCCCCCTTTTCATCATCTTGATGAGAATGAGGAAATAGCTTCTCTAAGATTTTCTCTGCGCCTTCAAAACAAAGAAACAGACCACCAATTAAAAGCAAAGGCATGATCAGCCAAGGAATAAAGGCACTGATCAATAATGCCGCGGGCACCAAAATCAACTTGTTTTTAAATGAGCCTTTGGCAACCGCCCATACCACAGGAATCTCTCGTTCAGCAGAAACACCGGATACCTGCTGAGCGTTCAGCGCTAAATCATCCCCCAACACACCAGCGGTTTTTTTCGCTGCCACCTTAGACATCAGTGCGACATCATCCAACACGGTTGCAATGTCATCCAGTAGCGTTAATAAACTTGCTCCAGCCATTTTATGGTCTCTTTTAAGGGATTAAACAATTGATAAAATGTAACACCATCAATCCACTCATCAAAGTTATGAGTCTGTAAAAAATAGAGTGACAAGTTGTGTTTTCTATTGCCGTCTCTGCTAGACAGGACTAGTCTGTCTTCATCTTTCGCGAACATAAAAGAAGAAGTATAGATGAAAAGTGAATACTCCTACCCAATCGGTGAGCCTGGAAAAAAATGGCAACAAGCAGAACGTCAAGCATGGTTCGCTCAAAGAACGGTTAAGCGTGAATATCAACAAGAAGTTGTGCCAAAAATCCAAGCACTCGCAGACCGCTTCGACATCGAACAATACGGTGCACTGAGCTACGACGAAGCTCGCTTCCCGCTTTTTGCAATCAAGAGCAAAAACTGGGACGCATCAAAACCGACGATCCTTGTAACGGGTGGTGTCCACGGTTACGAAACCAGTGGTGTGCACGGCGCGATCAAGTTCGCCGCGACTCAAGCAGAACAATACGCAGCGCACTTCAACATTGTAGTAGCACCTTGTGTAAGCCCTTGGGGTTACGAAGTGATCAACCGCTGGAATCCAAATGCTGTCGATCCAAACCGCTCTTTCTACGACGGTACGCCAGCAGAAGAATCAGCAAACCTACGAGCTTTAGTGGCCTCTTTGCCAGAAGTATTGGTTCACGTTGATCTGCATGAGACGACAGATTCTGATGAAACTGAATTCCGACCAGCACTCGCAGCGCGTGATGGTATTGAGTACATCGAAGGTATGATCCCAGACGGTTTCTACACAGTTGGTGATACTGAAAATCCACAACCAGAATTCCAAGCAGCGGTTATTGCTTCGGTCGAAAAAGTGACCCACATTGCACCAGCAGATGCAGACGGCAAGATCATTGGTTCTGAAGTTACACAACATGGCGTGATCAACTACCCTATGAAGAAGCTAGGCTTGTGTGGTGGTGTGACTGATTGTAAGTACGGCACAACCACTGAGGTTTACCCGGACAGCGACAAAGTGACAGACGAAGAGTGTAATGACGCTCAAGTTGCTGCGGTAGTCGGTGCTTTGGATTACGTAATTCAACATGAATTGAACGCGTAAGCTATTAGCTAAAGCTGCTCCCTAAAACTAAAAAGAGCCACAAGTGACGATTCACTTGTGGCTCTTTTTTGTCTTATCTGCTTGTCTTTGATTTCTTCTTGGGCATAAAAAAGCTCCCTTGCACACAGTACAAGAGAGCTTTGAAATAATACTTAATAAGGAGTAACTAGAGAACTATCTACTCCCCATACTTGATTACTTTATTTAGCGGTTTCGCTAACGTTTTCTTGTCCTTTATCTACTTCAGTCAGTAGACCTTTCAACAAGCTGAAACAACCAATCAGAAGAATGATCGTAAACGGCAATGCAGCAATGATCGTGATCGATTGCAGAGCTTGGATAGATTGAGTACCACCAATCCACAGCATCACCATTGCAATAGCACCTGAGATAACCGCCCAAACAACTTTCTGTTTAACAGGAACTTCAAGCTTACCACCCGCTGTCATGCCATCGATAACGATAGAGCCTGAGTCTAGCGTTGTAACGAAGAACACGATGATCAGCGCGACTGCGAGAACCGACAGAATACTACCGAACGAGTAAGCATCTAGCATGTAGAACAAGCTTAGAGACACGTCTGTGATGCCTTGGTCGAGACCAAGTTGCCCTACATGATTAATCACCTGCTCGATAGCCACGCCGCCGAAGATAGCCATCCAAGCCGACGTTACCAATGTTGGGATAATCAGTACGCAAAGTAAAAACTCACGAACCGTACGGCCTTTAGAAATACGCGCTACAAACATGCCGAAGAAAGGTGCATACGCAACCCACCATGCCCAGTAGAACACAGTCCAGCCATGCAGCCATGTTGTGTCTTCACGACCAGAGCTTTGGCTCAACGCTACGATGTTATTCGCATAACCCGTCACCGCCGTTGCCACAGAATCAAGCACGGTTGTGAAGTTCAGAACAGCGATAAGACCAAGGAATACGAACGCAATAACCATGTTCAGGTTACTTAGGAACTTAACACCACCGTCCATGCCACGCATAACAGAGATGATCGCCAAGCCCATAATCAAAACGATAATAGATTGCTGAAGGTAGATGTTGTTTTCCAAGCCAAACACGTGGCTAATACCACTTGCTGCCTGCGTACCACCTAGGCCTAATGAAGTCGCAAGGCCAAACAGAGTAACCAGTACCGTTAGTACGTCGATCACATCACCTGTTTTACCCCAAACTCGTTCACCCAGTATTGGGTAAAACACAGAACGCATTGATAGCGGTAAGCCTTTGTTGTAAACAAAGTACGCTAGACAAAGCGCCGTCATGCCATAGATAGCCCATGCATGAAAACCCCAGTGGAACAGTGTCGCACCGAGTGCCAGTTCACGGCCTGCTTCTGTAAATGGTTCTGCACCGAGTGGCGTTCCGAACCAGTTCGTGAAGAACGCGGTTGGCTCTGCAACACCCCAAAAAATAAGTCCTATACCCATACCCGCTGCGAATAGCATTGCTATCCAAGATGACATGGAGTAATCCGCCGTCGCGTCTTCACCACCTAGACGAATTTTACCCAAAGGTGAAAACGCGAGAACAACGGCAAACGCTAGCATGATGTTAGCTCCCCACATAAAGAGGAAGTCAAACTTTGATAAAACAGCACCCTTAATAGAATCAATAGCAGCTTTAGCATCTGCAGGAGGAAGAGCAAGAAGAGTGATGATGAAGAGAAGAGATAAGCCTACTGAGGCTACGAAAACTGTGTTATGGACATCCATGCCCCATTTACTGACGTTGTCTTGACCAACTTGATAGTCAGTAGAATCAATACTGTATTTTTTTGATTTAAAACTCATAAATTATGATGTTCGCATATCCGAATCAACGAATATAAGGACGCTCTCCATATCCAATTACTACTTGATTGGCTCGCCGAACCACCTAAATAAAAAGGCGATAAAAATCACAATGATTGGTGACAAATGGACTTATTGGCTCAATCCCAAGGCGCGGATTATAGCACAGCTCAAAGCATTTTGACTGATTTTTAGCTCAATAGTCACCCAAACCACCGTCAATAGTGATAGTTAAACCAATAAAAACAGAATGAAATAAACAAATAAAAATCTTTAAATACAGCACTTTAAATTAAAATAGCGCACCGTAAAATCTCATTCAAACTTTCTAAAGATAAAATGAACCACAGCCTAATTTATTTATAGCTCTAACAAAAAAGCCCCGCTATAGGGGCGGGGAAATTACCAAAGGTAAAAGAGAAATCAGTATTCAAATGTCAGTGCTACGTCTAGCAGAGCAGCACTGTACATTTCAAAGACAGTACATTTCAAAGACAGCACATTAGATCGCGAAGCAAAAACCTAGGTTATAGTCTTCGCCATTTTTTGCCGTGAACTCTTTATCTTCACTTGAAGCGTTCGGTCGACCGCTTTCATCGCCTTTCACTAAGCTCACCCAGTGACGGATGCCAGAAGAACGGCTCGCCTCAGTTTGGCCAAACGTGGTGCATGTCTCTAACTGGATATCTTGAATATCAACCAATTCTAAGTAGCCAGTGCCTTTACGAGCACCGATTGTCACTTCAACGTGTGTACCGCTTTCATCACGAAATAGGATTGCTGAAGGTTTAGACTTATCGCCGGTGAAAGCAACAAAGTGCTTCGCTCGTTTTAGGCCAGTATGTTCGCCATTTTTGAAGTAAACCTGAACATGTCGGTAGTCAATCTCATAGCTCACTGCGTCTTCGTGTGAACCAGCCTCAAGAGGAAATAGAGTATCAAGCAACTGTTTCGCCATTTTTTGTTTTTCGAGCTGCTTGTCTGCTTTCACCATTTCTACGGCAAAGACAGCTTCAGCAATAAATGTTGAATGGTTTCTGTGAAGTTCTGTTCTGTCTAGTGTCAGCATATTCATAGTCTTTCCCTCTTACGGCTTTGAATTTCATGTAGGTCAAAAATCCTGATTGACCCTTTTCAAAATTGTTCTTTACTGTGTTGCTTCCATGTATTTCATACTACTTGTATTTTAGAAACAATTTCACAACAAAAATTTCACAGTGTTAATTTTACTAAATTGCTTTTTTACACAAACCGGTATTTTGAGCCCCCAGCCCTTTATCTAACTGGGTTGAGGGCTCAGTAGAAACACTTTTACGTGTTGTTTGAATTTGTGTAATAACCAACACCAACCAGCTTATTGTCGATCACTCGATAGTAAGTGTGCTTGGTTTCCACTTTGCTCGACAGCGGGTTTAACCATTGATAGGTATAAACGCCTCGCCCATTTTCTTTCGCTAGGTTTAACATCTCAGTGAGAATTGGCTTATCGTCAGGGCTTAGGATTTCGTTGTGTGAACGCCCAACAAGCTCAGGGGATACACCGTGCGCGAGCAGCTTTCCAGAGCTCATATCCATCACGAACACATACAAGTCTCCCTCAACAAAGCTGCCTTCGGTATCATTGAACTCGGCGAGACTGTCCTGCTCTGATTCCACTATCGCGGCCATCGCTCTCGCCAATAATCGCTTAGCTTCTGTTGCACTAGAGCGTTCTGGGTAATACCCCACGGCAACAATCACATCACCCACACGTTCAAAGAAAGTGGTTTTAGGCTCGCCCATGCGGTCAGTCGGATTAGTCCAATGGTACTGAACTTCGCCAAACCCGTTGTGCACAGCCTTAGTGATCATTTCACGGAAAAAGGGATTACCGTAAACGTCTTGAGTATCCAAAACACTGTCGCCCACCAACACCATTGAAGAGCCGCCACTGGCAAGGAATTGGCCATCAATACCAAGAGCAAACACATAGAGCTCACCGTCTATATATTCGGCATCACTCATGAAGTCTTTGACACTCTCATCGCCATCCTTTTGTACATGGACAACCGCTTTAGCAAGCAGGGTTTTGGCTCTTCTTTCAGCATCGCTGACGACATGTGGCTCTGAAATATCGAGCACATTAACTGGCTCGTTTTCTTTTGCTGTTTCTGAATGTTCGGCACGTAGTCCAATGCCACTGATCACTGCAAATACGGCACAACTAATAAGGATAATTCTTGATATATTCATAGTGACTTCTCCTAATAGCCTACTAAGGACGGTAGCCAAAGCGTAATTTGTGGGAAGAAAGCGATAACGAACACGCCAATGACGGATGCAAGCACAAAGGGATGTATCTTCGCGGTGATCTGTTCAACCGTGGCCCCGCCTATTCCCGAGGCGACAAAGATATTTTCACCGAGCGGCGGTGTAGCAAAACCTATCGATAACGTACACACCACCACAATACCTACGTGGGTTGGATCTGCGCCTAGCATGTACATGATTGGCAGCAAGACCGGTACGATAATCATGATCGCGGCTAACGTTTCCATAAACATGCCAACGAAAAGCAGTAACACAATAGTCAGTGCCCACACCATGTACATATTGTCAGTGAACCCTAACAGTGACTCCGCCACCACTACTGGAATTTTTTGTTCGATTAACAAGCGACCAAATACCGTTGCCGCGAATAGAATCAGCAACACACGTCCGGTGATCCATGTCGTTGTCGACAATGATTTAATCGTGCTTTTGAACGATAACTCTCGGTGAATAAACACCCCGACAAACAGTGAATAGAAGATAGCCACAACCGCTGATTCTGTTGGTGTGAACATGCCACTGTAGATGCCCCCGAGAATCAAAAACGGAGCCAGTATCGACCAAATACCACGACGTAAAGAGTGTCTTACTTCGCCAAATGACCAGTTTTCAGTCAGCCCTTTGTAACCTTCACGTTTAGCAATAAAGTAGTTAGTGACCACTAGCGTCGACGCCATAATGAAACCCGGCACAACCCCAGCAACAAACAGTTTTGGAATAGATAAAGAGGCAAACTGTCCGTGTTGAGCAATGGCCTCTGGCGGTGCCATTAATCCCATAGCGGAGATGCCGAAAATAACTAGCGGGATGGATGGCGGAATAATGATACCCAATCCCCCTGAAGCGGCAGTCACCGCGGAGGCGTAGCTCTTATCGTAATCTCGCTTAACCATTGCTGGTACCATCAACATACCAACCGCAGCGGTGGTGGCTGGGCCTGAACCTGATATAGCTCCAAAGAAAAGGCAGGCCATTACCGTTGCAGCGCCAAGGCCACCCGTCACGGGTCCGGCTAAGCTCTCTGCAATATCCACCAGACGTTTGGAGATACCCGCCGCCTCCATTAATGCGCCAGCAAGAACAAAAGCCGGCAGCGCCATTAACGGGAAATTACCTACCGAAGTAAACGCGATTTGTACTAAAGCGATGGGATTTTTGTCGAGCAACATATAGGCCGCCATTGAAGCGCCGGCCAGTGATACTGTGATTGGTGCACCCAGAATTAACAGGGTTAAGAAGCCACCAAATAAAATTAGAGTTAAATAGGATTCCATTATTACATCTCTCTATTACGGCTATTCTCTGTGACGACTACTGTGATGACTTTTGTGCCGTCATTTTTCGCAGTTCTTTGACTTCTGGATCTTCGTTCTTAGCGCCTTTAAACAAACGCTCGTAGTTGTTCCAAATAATTCGAATCATCATCAACGAAAACGCGATAGGCAAAATCATATAGAAGTACTTCATTGGGATGCCTGTCGTTTGAGATTTCCAGAACAGGTTCATTTTGTTGAACACGAAATCGTAACTGAGATAGACAAAGTAACCGTTGAACAGCAACCATAAGAAGTCAGCGATGGTTTCACAGATGGTCTGAACAATCGGAGGGAAGAACTTGAAGTGAAAACTGACTCGGTTATGCGCCGACATTTTGGCCGCCACAACGGCGCCTAGATAGGCAAACCAAACGAACATGTAAGTCGCGACTTCATCACCCCAAGGTATGGAGTAATCAAAAAGCTGACGAGTAAGGATTTGTGTGAACAGTAATAAGACAAAGCTTGCTAGCAACAGACAACAGGTATATTCCTCGATGTTGTTAAGATGCTTTTTTATAGTTTTAGCGACTGACATATAACCTCCAATGTTGATTTCCACATGACAACCAGTCGCTCGCGGTACTGAGCAGATCAGGTACTAAACAGATCAACGAGTAAAGCCATGTAAATGCCCTATCTCACTGTTCTATCGCTAGGTGATTAAGTAGCGGAGAACAGCAGATAGGGCGTATCTAATCGTTACTTTCTACCTAGTAACTCAAGAACGTCGTCTAGCTTGTCTTTGCCACCAATGCTTGAATAGAACTTAGGCCAAACTGATTTCGTTACCTTGCTGATCCACTCTTTCTCATTGTCTGCTGGGTCTGTGAATACCATGCCTTTTGCTTGTAGCTCTTCACGGATCTTGTTTTCAGTATTCTCTAGATAAGCAAAGCTGTGTTCTGTTGCTTCCTGACCCGCTTCAAGAATGATCTTTTGCATCTCAGGTGTCTGTTGTTGGAAGACCGTTTCACTGACGATTAACGGCTCAAGTGAGAAGATGTAACGCAGGTTTGTTACGTACTTTTGTACTTCATTGAACTTCATCGCATGAACAGTGATGTATGGGTTGTCTTGACCATCAACCACACCTTGCTGCAGGCCAGTAAATGTCTCTGACCATGCCATTGGTGTTGGGTTTACACCCCATGCTTGGTACGAAGCAATCATAATTTCGTTACGAGGGACGCGGATCACTAACCCTTTTAGGTCTGCTGGCGAAGCGACTGATTTTTTAGAGTTAGTCAGAACCCTAAAACCAGAATAAGCCCAACCTACGATGCGAACACCTGCATCACGAATCGTGTTATCGACAAGGTCTTGACCTACTTGGCCTTGAGTTAATAGCACCGCTTCTTCTGCACTTTGAATGACGTAAGGCATGGTCAATAGACCAACCGTTGGAGAGAAAGGCGTCACGTTGTTGATCGCCAATACAGAGAAGTCGAGAAGGCCGATTGCCGCGTCGTTGACGGTGTCTTGCTCATTGCCCAATTGACCATTCGGGAACAGGTCAATTTTGACTTTACCGTCTGTTTTTTGCTCCATCAATTCAGAAAATGATGTCGCTAATTCCCATTGAGTACCACCAGCAGCATCGCCGATAGCCATTTTAAAATTTGCTGCTGCCGCGGTATGAGATAACATCGCTGTTGCTACAATTGTGACGCCAGCAATAATTTTATTTTTAATAAATTTCATAGTCTTAACCTTTCATATCATACAGACTTCCTGCCTGTACTTTGCTCACAAGGTGACCTGGTACAACTTTCCTGGTCGTAGTTCTATTTCCCTATTTTGGAAACAATGTTCGAGTAGTTAAAGCACTTCATCCTTTAACGAATACCACTGATAAAGGAACTGTTGCCCTACTCTTCGAAATGGTGCAAACATCTCAGATTCCACCACTTCCCTCACGTTGGGGAACGGAAGTTTTGATTCAAATATTGGCAAGTCAAGCTTATGACCTTCACCTGCGATCCACTGGGCAAGGCGCTTGCCTGCTTGAGCGGAGTACATCACACCATTGCCGCCATACCCTAGTGCGTAGAATATGGATTGCTTTGGATTCGGCTGATAGATTCTTGGCATCATGTCGTGGCTAACATCTACCCACCCCCACCATGAATAATCGATTTTGATCTGATCGAGAGAAGGGAATTTTCGGGTTAAATCCGCTCTCAACATGTCTTCGTATTTCTTTTCAGGTGCATTCTTGCCACTGATGGCACTGCGTGTACCGATCTGCACTCGGTTATCGGGTAACAAACGGTAGTAATGACGCAAAATTCTGGTGTCAGTAATCACCTGATTGGTTTTGAAGTTACACGCGGCAATTTCGTCTTGAGTTAACGGACGTGTCACCATCGAGTTAGAAAGTACAGGTAATAGGCGATTCTTAAGCTCTGAATGCAAACCTTGGCTTGTGTAACCACCGGTACAAACACCAACAGAGCGAGCCTTAACCACACCACCTGGTGTTTTTAGGTAATGCACACCATTACGTGTTTCCCAACCCATCACAGGGCTTGCGGGGTGAACTTTTACGCCGAGTGCTCTCGCCTTTCTTAGATAACCAAACGCCAGTTTCCCTGCATGGATGCCAATACCTTCTGGCTCATGCATTGCGCCTGCCGCTTCTTGGTCACCAACGTAATCACGCTTTACGGTTTCCGCATCTAAGATCTGCGCGTCGTAATCGAAGGTGTCACGCAGCAACTTGGCTTCTTTTTCAAGTGTTGCCATCACTTTGGGACGATGGGCAACGTATAAGTGGCCGCCCGGCTGCGGGTCACAATCAATGTCTTTGATTAGAGACTTAAACGTGTTCATGCCATCGATGCATTCGCGGTGCATTTTTAGCGCGGTTTCTAGTCCCCAGCGTTCAATCCACTGAGAACGCTTCAAACGTCCTGACGCACACTGAGCCTGACCACCATTTCGGGTACTGCAGCCCCAACTCATACGGTTAGCTTCAATCACAATCGCTTTAATACCGTACATTTCAGCAAGGTGTATCGCGGTACTTAGGCCTGTGTAGCCTGAACCGATTATCGCCACATCGACATCCATATCCGATGTAATTGGGCCATCATCTTCAGGTGGTGCACCTGCGGTATCTACCCAATAAGTCGGGGCGTATTCCTTACCGTGACCTGGGCTCTTGTCTTTAAGTGGATCGTATTTTGGATCGTATTTATCTTGTGCTTGGGTGCTTTCTTTTGCTTGGGTGCTTTTCACCTTTGGCGGCACATCGGCTGCCGGTTGTTCCATTACTAAACTCATAATTCGACTCTCCTAGTCATAACACGTGAACGGGTTGCGATTTCGTGTCTAGCTCTTGGGAGTATTGCTGGGAGTCAAAAGAGGTCGTGTTTTACGGAAGGCATTTTTTACGCTGATTTTTCCATCTTTCAGGGTAAACACATCAACCATACGAGCTTCGATGACAGTGCCATCAGGGTTAGTCGCAGAGAACGTTGATTCGCTTACCGCGCGGTCGCCACACACAAAGTGGACAGGGTCGCTCCAGGCTGCATCTGGAAAGTTCTGCCAAACCAATTCAAAGCTATTGCGAACGGCTTCGTACCCTTCGATAGTGTTGCCAAGTTCGCCTTCTCCTGCCACGGTGTGGAAGACACAGTCTTCGGTCATAAACGACATTAGCGCTTCAATATCATGGTTATTCCATGCATCACTAAAAGACTGTAAAAAGGCGGTGTCGACTTGGTTTTCCAGCACGAATGTCGTTGCATTGGTTTGCATATTCATATTCCAGAATCCTTTATGTTTTCGTTATTGGTTTAAATTTCAGTAGCTTTGCGCCACTTTTTTATTAGAGTGTTTAAACTAGATCTGTGAAAATTTAACAATTTGATAACAAGATTCGCCACTCTAACTTCGAGTTACTTTATAAACAATCTTTAAGCTCACAGATTTCATCTTTTTATAAATTAATTGGTGTTCTAATTTTATTTATCTCGTAATCACTAGATTTATATGAGCTCTAAATAAAATCAGTAGAAATATTAGACTTTAGTCGAAGTCAAAATCTTGATGGTACTTTCGGCCATACTGCTCAAGCTGGCGATCATGAGTATTAACTTGTAATTCGATATTACCCTCACCTTTATTAATTGCTTGATTGTTATCTACATGGGCTTCATTTTTCAAATCAGCCAGTTTCTCTTCAATATATTCTGTCGGTTCATTTAAAACATTCATGGAGGTTAATTCCTTTATCAGGTTTACTTTCGCTGATGGAAGAATATGAACGGACACTAGACCGTTTGAATATTCTTTCTCATCGTACAAAGGCTGAATGGCATCATTGCCACCTTCCTTAAATGGGTGAATGGAATACCACTTATCCTTTCGTTGCTCTTGCTGATCACAATCAGCCACATTGAATATCTGAGTTCTATTCAGGTCACATGGTGAGTTAAAAACACTAACCTTATGATAATCAATGGCTTTAATAATATTGATACAGTCTTTGCTTTGGCTATGACACACAGACCACAACGCATTGACCAGGTTATCTGTCCACTCAAGTAAACGGGTTGGAAACCCCTGTTTCTTGGCTAAACACATCAATAACCAATCGTTTATCTCGTGTGCACTCAACGAATGCCCGCCATAAACTCTCACGGTCGAAAGAAGCTCTTGTTCGACACGGCGAATATTCTTTCGATTTGAGCGACCTAAGCTTGGCATCAGGTTATTATTCTCATAGTCACACACGTTATAAATCAAACCACGATGCCCACTACACTCTGTAATAAGTGAATCGATTATTTTATACAGCTCTTCGAGTGAGCTTATATAATGTTTATTTTTCACAACATGCATACTACGATTCACTTAATTTAAATCCGGTAAAATCCAAATATCAACAACCCTATCAATCGATGATAAAAATCAACCAATAATAACGATTGACCAATAGTCAACGAGTGTCGTTATTTTATTTTCTTCTAAAATGATAATAAGTATATATATTCATAAACAAGTATCAGCATTAGAACCATTCACTAAGTAGCTATGAGTTAATGGTCGATTAATAATAACGAGTAACAAAGTTTATATAGCTATAACCACTTATTTTCCTAATGAACATTTAATTAGTGTTCTAATGTTTAACTGGAAATTATTGAACTAAGCGTTTACGTTCTTCACCTAAGTCCTTTGCCAATACCCGTTGGTATTGCCCGACCACATTCTCGATAGCACTTTCTCTAACACTCTCGAGATTTCTGTGGCCGGACAAACTTCCTATGACTTATACGTAATCTTTGTATTTATCTAGGAAACGAACCGGTGTTGATAGTGCATCTCGGCGGAACGGGTCGCCCAACTCCTGAGTACACATGATTTCAATGATGGTTGTTTTGCCTTCGTTCATCTGCATGTCGATGGCTTTTTGCAAGGTTGGACCTACATCTTCAAGCTTATCAACCGTGATACCTTCAGCACCCATTGCTCGTGCAATCTCTGCAAAGCTTTGGTTTTCAAGTTCACCGGCAACAAAGCGTCGGTTGTAGAAGTCGACTTGGTTCTTCTTCTCTGCACCCCATTGACGGTTGTGGAATACCACGGCTGTCACTGGAATGTTATGGCGAACACATGTCATGGTTTCCATCAGGCTCATGCCCCACGCACCGTCGCCTGCATATGAAATAGCGGGACGATGAGGTGCCGCTGCTTTCGCACCAATGATGGTCGGGAATGCGTAACCACAGTTACCGAAACTCATTGCAGCAAAGAAGCTACGTGGTTTCTCAAAGCGTAAATAGCTGTTTGCCACTGAGTTGATGTTACCGATATCCGTCGAGACCATTACGTCTTCAGGCATCGCTTTTTCTAGTTCACGCAATACTTGACGTGGGTGTAGATATTCGCCACCAGAGAACGGAGTCTCGTGTGAGTTTTCCTCAATCATATCTAAGCTGAACGAGTCACGTTCGTGTGTCCACTCATCAAGCTCTTTTTCCCAAAGTGCTTTCTCTGTAGCGACGGTATCTTGGCGAGCGCCTTTGTTGTCATCACACAACAGTGCGCGGCCTTCCAATCTTTCAGATAGAGCAACCGCTGCTGCTTTTGCATCACCACAGATACCAACCGAAATCTTCTTAACCAGACCAAGCATCTTGTTGTCTGCATCAATCTGAATGATTTTCGCGTTCTTCGGCCAGTAGTCCATGCCATGTTGAGGCAAGGTACCAAATGGACCAAGACGTGTACCCAAAGCGATAACCACATCCGCTTGAGCCATCAATTTCATTGCTGCTTTCGAACCTTGGTAGCCTAAAGGACCACACCATAATGGGTGACTAGCAGGGAAAGAGTCATTGTGTAGGTAGCTGTTCACAACAGGAGCACCCAGTCTTTCTGCTAATGCCGCACACTCTTGAACTGCATCTGCCATGACCACGCCGCCACCAGAAATGATGACTGGGAACTTCGCTTCAGCTATCAAGTCTGCCGCTTCATTTAGAGATTTTTCACCACCTGGACCACGGTCTAAGCGCGCGGGTTTAGGGATCTCGGTTTGTGTTTCACCGTAGAAATAGTCACGTGGAATATTCAGTTGAGTTGGACCCATTTCACTCATCGCACGGTCGAAGCATCGGCCTGTGTATTCCGCCATACGATCTGGGTGCGTTACGTGTCCTTGATACTTAGTGAACTCTTGGAACATTGGAAGCTGGTTACATTCTTGGAAACCACCTAAGCCCATTGTTTTAGTGCCTGTCTCTGGCGTCACAATTACGACCGGGCTATGTGCCCAGAACGCAGCTGCAATTGCTGTTACACAGTTACTGATACCCGGGCCATTTTGCCCGATGACTACACCGTGGCGACCCGATACACGAGAGTAACCATCTGCCATGTGGGCAGCGCCTTGCTCGTGTACTACTGGGACCAATCGAATGCCAGCAGGAGCAAAGATATCCATTGCGTCCATAAATGCCGACCCCATGATGCCGAACATATCGGTAACATCATTAGCAACCATAGTTTCAACGAACGCTTCTGATGGTGTCATTGTTACTGTGCCGGAAACAACCGTACGTTTTTCTTGCTCGCTCATTCTTCCATTCTCCTTGAGTTAACCAAAATTTCATTTTTCGGAATGAATTGTCTCTTTTTCGAATTCATTTTCACCTTAGTAGTAGAATTTTTGCGCGTCAACTTTTTATATTAAATTGGAACAATTCATTCTAATTAATAAAACTGGATCACATTATTGGTAGTTTTTCGTACAAAAGGTGCCGTTAACTTAACCGGAGCTGTTAATAATCGATGACATATCGCGATAGCAGCGACAAGTGATGAGCTATATAAAGGGAAATATGATGAAAGAGGCGGAATTGGTACCAACGCAACCGGTAAGTGTGAAAGAACGCTTTGGCATAGACAGCAACCTAACGGTGATGGCATTTGAACATCCAGGTGAATATGTGCCGAAAGTCGACCCAAATTACTGTTTTGATCCTGAAGTGACGCTGGCTATATTGGCAGGGTTCACCTCCAATCGTCGCACGCTGATTCAAGGCACACACGGAACGGGCAAGTCATCTCACATTGAACAAATCGCCGCGAGATTGAACTGGCCATGCTTGAGGATCAACCTAGACGGACACTTAAGTCGCTTGGATTTCATTGGTAAAGACAGCATCGTCATTAAAGACGGAATGCAGGTGACTGAGTTTCAAGAAGGTATTCTTCCGCAAAGCATTCAACAACCCATCGCACTGGTATTAGATGAGTACGACGCTGGTCGCCCTGACGTGATGTTTGTGATTCAGCAGTTATTAGAGCAAGACGGAAAGTACACCTCTTTAGAGCAAAACCGAGTGATCACACCTCACCCTTCTTTCCGCCTGTTTGCTACCTGCAACACGCTTGGCTTGGGTAACTTTTCAGGTTTGTATTCGGGTACTCAAGTGCTTAACCACAGTCAGTTAGATAGATGGAACATCATCGCCACGCTCAACTATTTAGACCCACAACATGAAACCAAAATCGTGTTATCTAAGCTTCCAGAGCTGAATAATGAAAGTGGCCGACAACTGGTCGAGAAAATGATCGCAACCGCAGGATTAACGCGTAACGGGTTTCGGGCTGGCGACCTTTCGACTGTGATGTCTCCGCGAACAGTGCTCACTTGGGCTGAAAACATCCAAATATTCGACGATGTAGCGACGGCATTTAGGTTGTCATTCTTGAATCGCTGTGAAGACGAAGAGAAAGAACTGGTTAGCGAATACTATTTCCGTTGCTTTGGTGAAGCCTTGGAAACGCATACTCAAAACTATTCGCACTCGGAGTCGTAAACCATGGCCAATGTTTCTTCTCAGCAGAAAAAGATCCTCGATATTGGTGTGTCTGTCGCCAGAGCAATCAGTGGCGAACTCAATCTGAACTATCGAGGAGAACGTCTTTATAAAGGTAATAGACCCTGTTATTACCAGTCCGCACATACTAACGATCTCACCTTTGTGTCTCGCCACGAGCTAAAAAACAGCAAGCTATCGATGCAGGGCAAGATCGATTCATCGGCACTGCGATTATTGCTTTCAGACGCTGACCTCCACTATTCACTACGCCCTCAAAACGAAATAGAACGTCTACTTTACGACTTCTGCGAACAGGTCCGAATTGAATCTCAAGTCCCGCCTTATCTAAAAGGCGTGACCACCAGCATCCAATTCAACTTTGCGTATTGGAGCGGCCAATATCATCAAAATGGCTTTACCGAATCACGAATAGGCATGTTGCTGTTTACACTGATGCAAGTCATCCACACACGCTTAACTGGCGTTCCGGTGTCTGAACCCATTGCTGAAACCATCGAGTCGACTCGCGCCGGCATCGTGCCTACTTTTGGGCATAGCCTGAAGCGCTTAAAACAACATAGAACCGACCAACAACAGTTTGCACACTGCGCCAACGAGTTGGCAGCCCTTGCACAAGAGCTCATCGACCAAGAGCAAGAGAGCGATAGCTCGGCTACGCCAACCGTTGAAGAAGACATAAAAATCCTTGCGCAGCTTGCCCTTATCGTTGATGGAGACATTCAAGATCAAGACGTCGATACTGACATCACGGGCAGTAGCAAGGTCTTCGAGTTGTCGGGCGCGAATTATCAGGTCTTTAATTCAGAATTTGATCAAGTCATCGCCGCAGACAAACTCGTCAGGCGCGCCCTATTACTCGAACTGAGACAAAAGCTCACCGATGACATCATGGCGAGACAAGTAAACACTCGCCGTTTAGCCGCTATGCTCACCAGCTTTGTCGCCACGCCACAAAGGAACCGACGTCAGGACCATTTAGAAGAAGGCATTGTTAACGCCACTACCATAACCAAGCTCATCACTTCGCCATTAGATCGCACTGTCTTTTATCAACCTGACATCGGCGCATCTCATCAATGTGCCATCACGTTTTTGATGGATTGTTCAGGTTCTATGCAAAAGCACAGTCACAAGTTAAGTTTGTTGATGGATACGATTCTCAAATCCGTTGGATTGGCTGATATCCCATTTGAGATCATTGGCTTCACTACCAACAACTGGAACGGTGGCAAGGTCTATCGACAGTGGCTTAAACAAGGCCAACCAAAGCACCCAGGCCGCTTGAACGAAGTTCGGCACATCGTGTTTAAGGGTTTTGATACGCATTGGAGACGATCTCGCCTTGGCATTGCGAGTCTTCGTAAAGCAGACGTCTTTAAAGAAGGGATTGATGGCGAAGCGGTGCAGTTCGCTAGCCAGCGGTTGCAACAGCACACTGCTCAACGAAAGGTTTTGATCGTGTTCTCAGACGGCTGTCCAATGGATACCGCCACCAGCACCGCCAACGATCAGTTCTATTTGGATAACCACCTCAAACAAGTGATTGAACGTGAGTCGATCAAAAACGGAATTGAGATTCATGGCGTGGGGATGGGAGTAGATTTGAGCCCATATTACCGCAACAACATTACCTTGGACGTACAAGAGAGCTGCTTGTTCGGGCTATGTAGGAACATCTTTGAGATGCTAAAGCGCTGACGTGTCAGTGAGGAGGGTGTCATCAAGCATTAAACGAGAATCAAGCCCTCCTCCTTCAAAGATAATTTTGATAAAGAAAACGTTCTAAGCCAAAAACAACGACCATACAGAGACCCCCATCAAGTACCCACCAATCAACATCAACACAATAAACACTAACTTTCTGAGTTGATCATTAGACAACGGCGGTGGGAAACGTCGAGCAAACATCGTGACAAGCGCTACCAAGGGAACAGCAATAGCAGATAACCACAGTATGCTCTGTTCCATGTCGCCTGCAGCGTAGACATTGACAGTACGCGACATCGACGTACAAGCGAAAACCATCAGCAGTGTGCTTCGCACCAGATCGAGCGTAAAAGGCTGCCGATAAAGATGATAAACAATCGGTGGACCTGCCATCCCAAACAACCCACCCGCTAACCCAGAGCTAAAGCCTGAGACAAGGAAAGATACGGTTGTCGAGCGATCCTTTCTGGTTTTGGGTTTGAACATAAAACTCAAACCTGCGAATAGCACCATCGCACCCAATAGTCCTCGAAGAATATGCGTTGCCGAATCGCTTAACTCGTCCAGCAAGTACACCCCCATCGAAACGCCGGGAATAATACCGATGACCAACACCACCAGAATCTTGAGTTCCCCAAGCAGTGGCTTACCCATCAATGCGACCAAGCAATTGAACAAGGTCACAATACTGACCACAGCGGCTATAACGGGTAAGGAAACCAGATTGAGGCTAACCGTTAAACCAATCACGATGATACCGAGGCCAAATCCAGTGACAGTTTGAAAATAGGTACCTACCGCAATAGTGGTAAGAATGGCGAGTAAAACAGGTAACTCCATTAGCTATCCTAATTAGGTTGTTTGGGGGTTGATTTAAATGTGAGTATCAGCTTCAGGAGCTAGATTTTAGTATCTAAAATCAAATGTCGATTCATCTCTTTTTTCAGAATCAGCCGCCACGTCAGTCTTTGAATTTGCTGTTTTTCCTTGCTGCGCTTGTACCGCGGTCACCGCGATCACATTAAAGATGTCTTGTGCGTTACACCCTCTTGATAAGTCATTCGCAGGTTGATTCAACCCTTGTAACAGTGGACCAATCGCAACTGCCCCGCCTAATCTTTCCGCAAGCTTATAACCAATATTACCGGCTTCTAAATTGGGGAATATCAACACGTTCGATTGACCTTTCACCTCTGAATCTGGCAGCTTCTTCGCGGCAATCTCAGTGACAATCGCGGCATCGAGTTGAACATCCTGATCGACGGCGATTCCGGGACAACGCTGTTTCACGAGTTGAGCCGCGTTACGAACCTTATCGACCGATTCATGCTTAGCACTGCCGTTGGTAGAAAAAGAAAGCATCGCCACCTTAGGTTGCTCCATCAGTAACGTTTGGGCACTTTTCGATGCGGCAACCGCAATGGATGCTAATTCCGCTTCATTGGGATCAATCACCAAACCGCAATCGCTAAAAATCAACCCACCCTTTAGATTATGGAAAGGCTCACACAGCATCATCAAAAAGAAACTGGACACCAGTTCGCTGTCTGGTGCTGGCCCGATGATTTGTAGCGCGGCCCGCACAACATCTGACGTTGTGTAAACTGCGCCATTAACTGTGCCATCGACCAGCCCCTCTCTGACCATCAAATTGGCAAAAACGAGTGGGTCTAGAACCAACTCTAACGCGTCATCGTAAGTCATACCTTTCGCTTTTCTTAGCGTATACAACCGCTCAGCGAGCACTTCTTTGAGTGATGACGCCTGTGGGGAAACAATATGAATGCCTACAAGATCAATGTGATGTAATTCTGCAGCAGCGATGATCGCTGGTTCATCCCCTACTAGGGTGATGTGAGCGAGCTGTTTGTCTATCGCCATTCTTGCGGCTGCTAGTACTCGCGGGTCCTCAGCTTCACTCAAAACCACTCGCTTACGATCTAAGTGAGCCTTATCAATAATCCGTTCAATCGCCTTCATCTTAAATTCCATTTATTGAGATCAATTGTTCCATAATTTATATTTATATTATTGGAATAATAAAAAAGGTCAAATTTTATTCAGATAATTGAAGAATAATGATTTGGTATGTACACTCTTAGGCATAGACATATCGCAAGGATGGATCATTATATGCAAACAGAAACACCACCAGTTCAAGGGGATACACCGACTCTCCGACTTTTTGCACTATTAGAGGTGATAGCGCAAAAAGACGAGTTTATTTCTCTTCAAGGATTAGTCGAAGAAACTGGACTGCCAAAACCTACGCTGCACCGAATGCTTCAGCAGTTAGAAGCAGCAGGCATCATTCAAAGAGACGGCGATGAGAAGCACTACAGCTCAGGTATTCGACTCAGAAAGCTTGCCGAAAACCTACTGTTGAATAGCACCATGCACAGCGCTCGACGCACTATCCTTGAAAACCTGAGAGCAGAAGTCGGCGAAAGCTGTAACCTAACGGCGCTATCAAGTGGCGAGATCATCTATCTTGATCGTGCAGAAACTGAAGCCCCCCTTCGTTTTCACCTACACCCAGGCTCTCGCGTCCCAGTGCATTGTTCAGCAAGCGGGAAATTGTTTTTAGCGCACATGTCTAAGTCACAGCGTCGAAGACTGATTGAAAACGTGCCATTAACTCAATACACCTTAAATACCATTACCGACTATTCGACATTAGAGAAAGACATCGAAGAAGCGAAAATCCAAGGTTTTGCAATTGATGACGAAGAGTTTTTGCCGGGATTAGTCTGTATCGCCGTGCTGATTCCGTCATCTACGGGTCAATCAAACCTCGGCCTCGCAATACAAGCACCTGTCATTCGATTAAGACCAGATGAAGCGATTAAATTCTTACCAGCGCTTCAAAAAGCGGCAAAAGCGCTCGCAAAAATAGAATCTGATAATTGGGGTTAGTTTTGATAATTTCAGCTTAACTGTAGGATCTGGCTTTAAGTACATATTGAAGCCTGTTGCCCCGTTGTCACTGTATTCGGCTAAACGGTATTCGGCCAAACGATGTTTGGTCGAAATCATTTTAACGCCCGCATTTATCATAAACAGCAACATACTTAAGTAATCACGACAAAGGAAACACGATGCTAAACATTAACAACAAGCACTTACTCTCTTTTATGGTGACAGAACCAACAAACGCTGTTTCGGTAACAAACCCGGCAACTGGGGAACTCGTAGGGCACGCACCTATTTTATCTGAGTCTGAATTAACAAGTGCTATCGAACGCGCTCACATAGCACAAAAAGAGTGGGCTCAAGTACCTGCTAAATCTCGCGCCGCATTACTTCATCGCTGGCATCAGCTGATCCTCGAAAACAAAGATGATCTTGCTCGGCTAATGACGATTGAACAAGGCAAACCGTTAGCCGAAGCAAAGGGCGAGATCGTTTATGGTGCGAGTTTTATAGAGTGGTTCGCCGAAGAAGCGAAGCGAACCTATGGCGATTCAATCCCGAGTACAGTCGCGGGCAAACGCTTAGTTACGATCAAGCAACCTATTGGAGTGGCTTGTGCCATTACCCCATGGAACTTTCCAACGGCGATGATCACGCGTAAAGCCGCACCTGCCTTAGCCGCGGGTTGTAGCTTTGTCGTGAAGCCGTCAGATGAAACACCGCTTTCTGCGTTTGCCGTGGTTGAGCTCGCTTATCAAGCCGGCATCCCCAAGGACCTACTTCAAGTCGTACTCGGTGAAAGCCCTGAGCAAGTTGGCACCCTATTCACTTCTCATCCACTGATCAAAAAAATCTCTTTCACAGGCTCGACTCGAGTGGGCAGTATCTTGATGGCTCAAGCCGCACAAGGCATCAAGCGCACCTCAATGGAGCTCGGTGGCAACGCACCTTTTATTGTGTTTGACGATGCCGATATCGACGCGGCCGTTCAAGGCGCAATGGCATCGAAATTCCGTAATGCGGGACAAACATGTGTCTGTGCAAACCGTTTCTATGTTCACAGTAAAGTACACGATGAGTTTGTGGCTAAGTTCGACCAAGCAGTACAGCTGCTTAAAATTGGAAACGGTTTGGACGAAGGCGTAACGGTTGGCCCTGTTATCAATGAAGGTGCTAAGCAAAACATCCAAGGATTGATAAACCGAGCTATTGAACAAGGTGCTAAACCTGTGACGCCACTTCAACAACTTGATGGACTCTTCCTTCAGTCCGTTGTTCTTAAAGATGTAAAACACAGCATGGACATCGTTCAACAAGAGATTTTTGGCCCAGTCGCACCCGTGATGCAATTCGATACCGACGAAGAGCTCATCGAGATGGCCAACGATACAATTTACGGTTTAGCATCATACTTCTATAGCCAGAATATCCACCGTGTATGGAAAATCGCAGAAGCGCTTGAGTACGGAATGGTCGGCATCAATGATGGATTGATCTCTACCGAAGTCGCCCCTTTCGGTGGTGTTAAGCAATCAGGTATTGGCCGTGAAGGCGCAAAAGAAGGCATCGATGAATACATGGATATTAAGTATCTGTGTTTTGGTAGTAACTAGGTTTTAGAAGTAGTTAAATTTCGCATTCACTCGTTTTAATGGTAACGAGCACTAAAATAAGAGTCGTATTAGACTCTTATTGCTCCAGAAAGTAGAAAAGGCTATTTACTCATCAGTAAACAGCCTTCGATAACAGATAGTGCGCCGCTAGAAGTTAGCGTTTCTGCTTGAACGTCACTTGGTATTCGCCAATGCCTTCGTAGTGGAAGGTCGTTGGCTTATCGAAGCCCACCTCCACGATACCGCAGTATGAGCCCGTGATGATTGCTTCACCTGCTTGGAAATCTACGCCACGACGAGTCATGTAGTTAATCAGCCAGTAGATTGGGCTTGGCGGTAATGTATTTGGGTGCTTACCTGCGAATGCTTGAACTTGTTCGCCTTGGGTCACTTCAATGTTGATCTCAGCAGAAGTGAACGCTTTTTCGCGGTCAATCTCAGGGCCAATGAACAGACCTTGGTTTACTAGGCCATCAGCAAGCTTTTCGTAGAACTCAGCGCCGCTGTCATCCGCAAAACGAGATTGCATTAACTCAAGTGCCATATGGCAAGAGCCAATCGCTTCGTTGATTTGCTCTTCGCTGTAACCTTCTTGGCTTGCAGGCAAGCTCTTAGCAAGCGTAAATGCAATTTCAGGCTCAACACGTACTACTTCGTTGTCAGCAAACAGTTCGCAAACCTCGCCTTGTTGAACGCTGCCCGAGAAGATTGGCGCAACAATGAACTTGTCTTCAGCCAAAGGAAGCAAACACTTCCAACCACCGACCTTGTCGCTCTTGAGATCGATCATTGATGATTGGATCTTTAGCGCATCTTCCAAGTTATTCGGACGGTACTGTTCGTCCAATCTTGGTGCTTTGGTTCCCGCAACGCGGCGACTTAGCAGTTCTTCAGCTGCTTGCCTAAATACATTTGTCATATAATACCACCTTTAGTTTTATGACCAGTATAATATCGGATTTCTTGAAGCTTGAATAGACAATTAAACAACGGTGCAACACCGAAAATTTAGTCCTCAATTTTCGCATATTCTAGACGCAAACAACTGAAACTATTTTGATTTAAATGTAAAAAAAGCCAGTAAGTTGGTTGCTGGCTTTTCGATGTATTACTGATGATTAGGCTTTACTGCCCTTTCAACGTCTTCTTCAGATTCTGCATGAAGTTTCTGAAGTGAGGCATGAAATCAACAAACAGAGGGTGCTTTCTATCTTGCATCATCATTGGGCCAAGTAAGCGGATGCTCACCCCGAGTCGCGCTGCAGATTGCTCGTCTAAGCCGCTGTCTTGTTTGATCTTCTCAACAATCGCGAACATGTTTTCTCTGTCTTCAATTTCAAACTGCATGGTTTGCAGTTCACGATCTTCTTTGATGTTCACTTCTTCAATAGTAATACGGTAGTTATTGTGTTTGCCTGTGAATGCTTTCACGTGGATCTCCTACAATGCTGTGAAATGTTTTGGCTAGCTCTTCATGAATCGTTCTAGCTTAGGTTTAACCGTCATCGACATTACGACCATGATCGTAAGGCCAACAGGAAGCGCGGCAATAAATCCATTAAACCATCCACTGGTAAACGCCGATGTATCCGAAAATCCAATATTATTTACCGCTGTTACAAATGCCATGATGGACTCCATGATAAAAGCCATAATCAATCCCACGATTAGGTTGCGAGCTTTCTCGCCGTAATTGGGTAATACCTTGGCGACCAACTTAGTAACCAAAGTCATCATTGCCACACCCATTGGCATCATAATTACGACAACTAGGGCTAACGAAGAGAGCCAGTTGCCGATGAATGCCTCACCGAATCCGACATTCATGTAAGTCATCACGGCCGTTAAACTGCCGCCAATCGTCAGCATTAAGCTCATCATGACCAAAATTTTGTATAAAACCGGTGTGCCTTTTTGCTCAGGAAGAGTTGGCGTTAGTGCTGCTTGAATCGTCATATCTATTTCCTGTCTTGAATTTACGAACAATTAAGTTGATAATGTCAACTATAAATAAAGCAGTTGACATTGTCAACTACATTTCTAAGGATCGTTTATGTCTGATAACACATCGCTAGAATCTATCTTTCGTTTAGTGCACTCTTTGAAACGTCAAATGAGCGAGCAGATTGAGAGCTTGGACTCAGAGATCGCACCAATGAACATTCGTGTCATGAAGATCATTACCAAGAAGTCTCCATGTACCGCTATCGATATCGCACACTTCCTAGATCGTGATAAAGCACAGGTCACTCGGCTCATTAATGCCTTGATCAATCAGGAACTTGTGAAGAAGTCTCCGAACCCGGAAGACAAGCGCAGCCAGTTATTGGTTCTGACTGATAAGGGTCAAGAGATCATGAGTAAGGTCTCGGATATCGATCGAGACATGCTGAAGAGAATGACCAAAGGCATGGCCGAAGACGAGTTAGAACAATTCAGAAAAATTGCGAAGAAAATGGCGCAGAACTTAGAAAGCTGATCTTCAAAATAAAACGAAAAAACGCCACCGAATCGAATGATCGGTGGCGTTTTTTGTATCAACTGGCTTTATATAGATTAGCAGCATGACTACTTCTCACTTAGAAGAGAGTGTTAATTAGATGCCCGTTCTAATTAGTTACAGCTCTAATTCAATGCCAGTTTCCACCAGGCTTGAACAGGTCCAGGCTCTGAGATCACCAAACGTTCACCCATCACAGGGCTTACCATTTGCACATCTCGCTCTTTGCTAATCGCCAGAGCTTGTTCCATTGGATCTTGCCAATCGTGCATAGAAAGGTCGAAGGTACTGTTGTGGATTGGCATCATCACCTTACCTTGCAGGTCAATGTGGGCCTGAACGCTCTGCTCTGGGAACATATGAATATCCGCCCAAAGAGAGTTATACGCGCCCGTTTCAACCATGGTTAAATCAAACGGCCCGAAGCGGTCGCCAATCTCTTTAAAGCCGCTGAAGTAACCGGAGTCACCGCTAAAGAAGACTTTTTTGTCGGAAGCGTTAATAACCCAGCTACCCCACAGTGTTTGGTCACGATCAAGTAAGCCACGCCCAGAGAAATGCTGTGTCGGCGTTAACGTGAACTCAATGTCTGAGGCCGTTGCCGATTCCCACCAGTTCAATTCGATGATCTTCTCTTTATCCACGCCCCACTTTTCCAACAGTGCGCCCACTCTTAGTGGCACTAGGAACGTACCCACTTTGTCGGCGAGCACCTTAACGGCGCCTTTATCTAAATGGTCGTAGTGATCGTGGCTGATCACCACCACATCAATATCGGGTAAGTCTTGCAGTGTGATTGGTGTCGGATGAAAACGCTTTGGTCCCATCCATTGCACCGGTGATGCACGATCACTGAACACAGGGTCAGTCATCACTAGTTTCCCATCCAGTTTCATCATCACGCTTGAGTGACCTAAACGGTAAGCAACGTCGTCTTGTTCTTCGATCAATTGCTCAGCTGTCATTGGAATCAAAGGCAATGCAGCGCGCGGCACGGGCTCGTTTCTTTCCACAGTCACGTATGCTTTCAAGATTGAAAAAATATCAGACATACCCGATTTGTATTCCAACTCACTGTTAGCAAACTTCTTTGGAAGCTTATCTAGATTGTCGTTTGATTGTGAACCTGTGCTTACGATAGCGACCACGGCAAGTACTCCTAAAATCGGTAATAGATATTTTTTCATTGGTATCTTTTTAATCATTGAGTCTATCCCAACGAAAAAACTATACTGGTTAGTTTACATACCAAAATCAAAAAGTAAACCAATCAGTGTAATTCTTCATTTATCTAGACATGAGCATGCCAAAGTCGATTTTGGAAAAACCGACTTTGAAAACGAGCTAACTCAGTTATTTAGTTAGTAAGAAAGAAAGGTTAATCAGCAGACCATACATTCTTGAAGTCTGGCCATCCCCAGTTTGTGATGGCGACGTTTTTCAAAATGCCTTGGAAACGAACTGTTTGTAGGTGATGGAACATAGGCACTAGCCAATAATCAGAAATCAACGTGGATGCAACGGGCTCCAACTCTGCCAAGTAATTAGGCAGTTCAACGGATGCTTTATGACTATCCAAGCGCTGCTTGAGCCAATCACTGTTCACCTCTCCCAAAGCAGAGTGCAAAACAGGATCATTCATCATCCACGAAAACAGCGAAGACGGGGCATTATCATCGAGATTCAGGTTACACAACACCAGATCCTCCTTTAACTCACCACTCTGAGAGAGCTGCGCCAATTCTCGAAAACTGTAGGTGTTCACCTCAACTTCCACACCATATCGTTTCAATATGTCTGAAACGCAGATGGCACATCGGTACAACGCATAATAGTCGTAAACTGCAATACTCATCTTTTTCGGCAGTTGTGCTTCTTTCGAAGGCGTTCGATACAATTTCTTCCAACTTGGCAGTATGTTTTGAGCTAAAGAGACACTGAACAAACCCTTGTTTTTTTCCAGCTGAGATAAAATAGCTTGTGGGTTGGTCAGTTCTGAAAGGTATTTTCGCTGCTCATTATTAAGCGGAGTTGCCGCTGAATTCTGATTGAACAGGATAAACAAGCACCCATCTTCGACTCGGCTACGAAGGCCGTCTGTGTCTGCTGAAACAAGCTCCGTATCGCTTTTCCCTAGCTGATGGAAACAAGAAGAATCTTCATAAGGTGACACCTGCATTTGGCTGTCATCGAAACGAGCACTGCCCGTCATTGACTCCTCAAACTGCCAGATGGTCACTTCATCAGTCAAAGAACGACAACCATAATAGAGCTCAAATGCCGCGAGCTTGATCCGTTCATTATTGGTCTCAACCACTTTAAATGGACCGGTACCAATAACTGCATGTGACACCGAGTTTAATGGAGACGGTTCATGGGTGACTCGCGCTGCGGGTTGAATCGAATACTTAACGCCAGCCAATAAGCCCGCGAAGCCAGTGTCTGCTTTGGTCAATTGGAAGCTGATCCTTAACGGCTGTTCACTGTAAACCGAAGCAACATGGGCTAGCTCTGTCTGATAGAAAGGTAAGGTTTGTAAGGCTGAGAACAATGAAACGAGTTGCTTGGCGTCGACGGGTTGCTCATCGTGAAAGGTTAGGCCGGGGCGCAAATAGAAAGTCCAAACCAATTTTTCAGCATCATATTCCCAATGGTGTGCCAGTTCAGGCTTCAACTCGCCCTTACCATTACAAGTGACTAAGCAACTGAACACTTGCCTGATCAAAAAGCGTTCGCTACTGCGGTGAATATGATGTGGGAACAGGTCTTCAAACTTACGCTTATAGGTCAATTGAACGTGAAGCAATCCTTCACGCATCGTCGCGCCAGAGGTTTCTTGAAGGAGAGAACCAAATACAGCGCGGTCATTGTCTAAAAGTGAGAGCGCTTTTTCGTACTTACCCTGCTCTATCAGTTTACCGGCAACGTGTTGAGTCAGCTGTTGATTACTAAAGAGCAAAGTCAAATTTGAACGCTGATTCCTACCGACTTTTGGCTCCCAAATTACCCATTCAGCCTGATGCATCTTGCCTAACAACGTTCGTGCATGGCGTAAACTGGTGAACAGCTTATCTGCGACCTCAGTTAAGGTAACCGAATGTGAGAGGTTAGGCTCAAACGAATCTAGCCTTGTGTAGTAACGCATCATGTTTAGATCAGACAAATAATGAACCTTTTTAGAAACAACCCTTCCTGATTAAGCCCATTATAAAACACATCAGTCAAAAAGTAGCGATAAAAGACAAAAACAGGAACAACTTAGTAAAAACCCATCTGTTTATTACTTCCTATTAAGTAACCATAATTAATGGGTCAACAAGGAACTTTGAGCTCCCACCAAAGCCTAATACAAGAGAAGTAATCATCATGAGAAAATACTATCTTAATAAGCTAAAAAGCACCTGTAGCAAGCTCGAAAGAGAAGCACTACGAACACTTATAGAGCTATGTAACTGGCGTTATTAGTACACTTTTAAGCACCGAGTTAACGCGAGTTGAGTACAACCTAATAGGCTCCTACCCCCAATATGAGTTAGGTCTCAACTCGCTTTTCCATTCCAAACTCCCTCTCAACCTAGTTGTACCAATCGCTCACACATTCGATAAATTTCCGTTGTCGACTCGACAAATTTAATTCGTTTTCTTAGTTAAACGAAAAGCCTTAAGGTTCGCCCCGAAGCAAGCAAAGAGCCTCAGAAAAACTGAAAGCTCAGCTAACAACTCATTTATTTGCAGTTACCAATCAGGTATTAACTAAGGAAACGCCATGCGTATCGCAATTCTTTCTCGCAACGAAAACCTATACTCTACTTCTCGCTTAAAAGCGGCTGGAGAAGCTCGTGGTCACCAGGTCGATGTTATCGACACGCTGCACTGTGATATAGATATCGCGAGTAACAATCCGAAGATTCGCTACATGGGTGAAGAGCTACCTCAATACGATGCTGTTATTCCACGTATTGGCGCTTCCATTACCTTTTACGGCACTGCGGTTGTTCGCCAATTCGAAATGATGGGCACTTTTTGTATCAATGAGTCAGTAGCAATCAGTCGTTCTCGCGACAAACTGCGCTCACTACAGCTGTTGTCTCGTAAAGGTATTGGCTTACCAAAGACTGGTTTCGCTAGCCGCCCAGACAAGATTCAAGACTTGATCAAAAACGTAGGTGGCGCGCCACTGGTTATCAAGCTTCTTGAAGGTACTCAAGGTATCGGCGTGGTTCTAGCAGAAACAAACAAAGCAGCTGAAAGCGTTATCGAAGCATTCATGGGCCTAAAAGCGAACATCTTGGTTCAAGAGTTCATTGAAGAAGCTAATGGCGCAGACATTCGTTGTTTTGTTGTGGGTAACAAGGTTATTGCAGCAATGAAACGCCAAGCTGGTGAGGGTGAATTCCGCTCTAACCTGCACCGTGGCGGTACAGCTCAATTGGTTAAACTAACCAAAGAAGAGCGTGCTACAGCGATCAATGCAGCTAAAATCATGGGGTTAAACCTATGTGGTGTCGATATTCTACAATCTAAGAATGGCCCTGTTGTAATGGAAGTGAACTCTTCTCCAGGCCTAGAAGGTATAGAGAAAGCGACAGGTAAAGATGTAGCAGACATGATTTTCGGATTTATCGAGAAAAATGCAAAACCAAACGCTAACCGTACTCGTGGCAAAGGCTGATTAAACGCCGTTTACTCATGATTGGAAAAAACATGAACAATAAAATGATCATAGGGAATACAGAAGCACTTTGCTTACCAGAGTTAGGGATAACTGGACTACATACGCGTGTTGATACAGGGGCTCAAACCTCTTCTCTACACGTAGACAATCTACTATGTGTAAAAACAGATGGTGAAAACTTCGTTGAGTTCGATCTTCACCCAGACGTTTACCACTTAGAAGAAACAGTGCGCTGCAAGGCGAAGCTGAAAACAAGTAAAAGAATCAAGTCATCGAACGGCGAAGTTGAACACCGTTGTGTGATTGAAACTATGCTAAAAATTGGTGGTCAGGAATGGCCTATCGATATCACACTAAGCAACCGTCAAGATATGACTTATATGATGCTGCTTGGTCGTCAAGGCATGAGTGACAAAGTGATTGTTGACCCGGCGGGCGAATTTCTAATTTCTCACTAATTGAACTGCTCCACAGCTCAAATAGTGAGTCAACAACGCGTATGAATAAAGGCCAGTCTTTGAGACTGGCCTTTATTATTTATGGCGATTTTTTTTATCTTTAAACCCAAACCACCAAACAGATTTAACCAAACCTTTGAGTTTGATTTTAGTTACTCGCCAATGTGTCACTGGCCTTCTTGGTGCACTCATCAACAGGTGTTCAAACGCTTGCTCACTCAAATTCACTTGTCCCCCATGCGCCACCAGCAAGGTGTCGAGCTGCATGTCATAAATACGCGATACAGATGCTCGATACTTATTAGGGTGAAAGATAGGAAACGGCGGAATCAGTTTCTTCTTAACCTCGACCATTAAATCAGCCACATAAGCAACGCTGTGTGATGGGCAATAAACAGAGAGATCACGGTCGGTATGGCCCGGGGTTTCTAGAACCAACCAATCATCGAACCCCGGAATGCTATCCCCATCTGAAAGCTTGTAATCAGGCTTTAACTTTCTTGAATACCATAGATTTGCTTTAGGCCTACCCAATCGATTCGCCATCCACCGTGCTAATGCCAAATCGGTCAAATGCATCAATATGCCATCGATGCCGTGGTACCAATCCTTATCTCGATTTGCTGCAACCAAATTACAATTCGTGAGCTTTCTGAGTTTGTGCGCTGCCCCTGCGTGATCTGGATGCATGTGCGTCACAACCACTGTGTGTAGGTCGCTAAATTCACGGCCAAGATCATCTTCAATGAAAACTTTAAGATGGGGAATATCAGCTCGGCACGCACCATCAAGTAACAACAACCTGTCAGGGTACTCTACGAGATACATGTCTTGGATATAGCCTTTGATGGTATGGAGTTGCAAAACCGTATTCCTATTCGTTATTCCTGCCGTTCAGAACAAATTAACAGTTCAGCAACAAGTGGTCTAACCAGAATATAGCAAAGATCAACGAAATGTGGTTTTGTGAGTTCAAAATTACTGACACTGATAACAAAAAGATGAACCTGTTACTCGAAAAAGGTAATCACAATATTACAACCCCTTCATCATTATGATTTTTAAGAACTAAATTCAATTTAACTGATTATCAATACGCACTGATATGAATAGGTTAAAGCTAATTATCAAATTTATTTTGAAAGTGTGACAAATACAAGGCTGTTGATGATTGTTAACCCATTGGTAACATTTGCGTAAATTATCAAGGGAAAGAAAATGAAAAAAACAATAATCTACACCGTACTAGCGAGCGCAATTTTGTCTACTTATGCACATGCAGAGACAAAGATCACTCCAAAACAAGCTACCGTGGTCGCGACCATGACTGAACGCCCAGGTAACCCTTCGGTTACACCAGATGGGCGTTTATTATTAAGCGTTCACCCGCTCGATCATCCAACGACTAAAGTCATCGAGTTAAGCGTGGCTGGAAATCAAACGCCATATCCGACGATGAAATATGCACAAGGTGAAAACTCTCAATTTAAGGCTGTCATTGCCATTCGTACCGATGATAGCGGAGTCGCGTGGATTCTCGATCTGGCAACTCATACCATAACGGGCTGGGATACTCGCAATGAAGCATTAGTAAAAACGATAAAAATACCCGCCTCTGTTCTAAAACCGACAAGCTTCCTACAAGACTTTGCTCTAGACCAAAAAAGACAACGTATTATCATTGCTGATATGACCCAGAACGATCTAAAAAGTGAAGCCATTCCAGCCTTTGTAACGGTTGACCTAAAGACGGGAGAAGCGGTTCGAGTGGCAGAAAACCACCCATCTATGAAGGCCGACAGTAAAACTGGTTTTGCGTTAAACCCAATCACGATCGATCCATCTTACGAATGGGTCTATTTCGGAGCTGTCAACGGACGCACTATTTATCGAGTGAAAGCGAGTGAGTTCGATAACGATGGAAAGACTGTCGCAGACAATATTAAAAGATACGCAGACAAACCTTATTCAGATGGTATTACTGTAGACAGTGCTCAGAACGTTTATGTTACGGATATTGAGAACAATGCAATTGGTGTGTCCACACCAAAAGGGTACCGAATTATTGCGACGCTGTCAGAGAACCAAACTTGGCCTGATGGCATGTCATTTGGTCCTGATGGCTATGTTTATGTAACTGTCAATCAGCTGAACCGAACCGCAGCTTTAAATAACGGCAAAGATACTGGCATCAGACCATTCGAAGTCGTAAAAATCAAAGCACTGGCGACAGGAACGACCGGCCGATAATCAAACGAAAGTGAGCCTTTTATACTGGCTCACTTTCCTTTCTGAAGAGCCCCTTCCCTATTTCTACGAGTAAACGAAAGACATTTATCGTAACGACAAAACATGTGATTTGGTGACCTCAGTTATTCGGACTATATATGCGCCTCTAATTTATTGTCTGAGTGCTATACATGAACCAATTGATCGATGCTCTTTCTACCCAAGGTTACTTTGTTTGGGATGACTTCTTAACTCACAAAGAAGTGGTGGCATTGAGGGATTGCATTCCAGAGAACTGGAAAAAGGCTAGGATCGGCCGTAACGATGACGTAGCACGAGAAGCAGCGATTCGTAGTGACAAAATTCAGTGGGTACGCCGTGATATGGGCGAACCAGCATCTCTGTTCCTAAACAAAATGGAACAAATTCGTTTAGAGGCAAACCAAGCTTTCTTTTTAGGTCTGTTCGAATACGAAGCGCACTTTGCAAAATATGAAAAAGGTGACTTTTACCAGAAGCACTTAGACTGCTTCAAAGGCAACGAAAACCGCCGCCTGACCACAGTGTTCTACATGAATGACGAATGGTCTGAGGAAGACGCAGGGGAGCTTGTGGTTTACGATTTAAAAGACAATCACATCGCGACCATTCCACCAAAGGGTGGTCGACTGTTGGTATTCTTGTCTGAACAGTTCCCACACGAGGTTCTGCCAACCAACACAGAGCGATTCAGTATCGCTGGTTGGTTCCGAATTAACGGCGTGAAAGACAACCAATTGGACATCGCACACTAAGACTTTATCCACATCGAACCTTCTTCTAAGCCTCTCCATCGAGAGGCTTTTTTATTGAACAACAGTTGTTCAATAAAACGTCTTAAAAACCGAACATGTTCAACATCAAAACCATCAATAACTTTACTCTTAAATAAAATCGAAACGAATCTTTCATATCACTGAAACGGTTTAGCCACGTAAGTGAAATATGGCCTGTTCAAGATAGCTTCAAACGACACCCCTACCGTCTCGTTAATACTCTAATTCAATACCTCTACATCGATTTCATCCAAAAGGAAAAGAAGATGAATAAGCTAATTTTGGCAGGTGTTCTTTCCGCAACAGCGGCAATGCCAGCGTTCGCAACGACTCAAGTCACTTGGTGGCACGCAATGGGCGGCCAACTTGGAGAAACCGTCAATAAAATTGCGACTGACTTTAATGCGTCACAAGATGATTACAAGATCACGCCAATCTATAAAGGTTCATACACAGAGACCTTAACAGCGGGTATCGCAGCATATCGAGCAGGCGAAGCTCCTAACATTCTACAAGTATTCGATGCCGGTGCTGCAACCATCATGAACGCTAAAGGCGTCGCCAAACCCGTACAAGATATTCTGGTTGAGTCTGGCTACAACTTTAATTCGAATGATTACCTGGCGGGCGTTCGTAACTTCTATGCAGACAGCCAAGGCAAGATGATTGGTATGCCTTTCAACAGTTCGACCCCAGTTCTTTACTACAACAAAGACCTTCTTGCGGAAGTAGGTGCCGACGCGCCTAAGACTTATGAAGAGTTAGAAGTGGTGGCCAAGAAGTTGAAAGCAGACGGACACATCGCGTTTTCTCAATCTCTAACGCCATGGATCATGTTCGAGAACTTCAAGTCTCGCCATAACCTGCCAGTGTCTGACCAGAACAACGGCTACGACGGCCTATCCACTAAAATCATGTTCAACACCAAAGACATGATGATGCACGTTAGCAAGATGAAAGAGTGGTCAGATCTAGGTTACTACAAGTATTACGGCAGCGATTGGGATGCGAACCAAACGCCTTTCGAGCGCCAAGAAGTAGCAATGTGGATGGGCTCTTCAGGTTCATTCGGTGGTTTACGTAACCGTGTACCTTTCGAGTTAGGCACAACTTACCTTCCATACTGGAAATCAGTTAACCCAGATGCTGGTTTAACCTTCATTGGTGGTGCCGCTCTGTTTGCACTCAATGGCCATGACCAGAAACAGGACAAAGGGGTTGCAGCATTCTTTGACTACCTGACTAAGCCTGAAACTCAAGTGTACTGGCACAAAACAACAGGCTATGTACCTGTAACAACGGCTGCCTATGAACTAGCGAAAGAGTCTGGTTACTACAAAGAACAACCAGACGCAGAAGTGGGTGTTAAGCAGCTAAGCCTCAAATCGGGCGAATGGACTAAGGGCTACCGCTTAGGTTATTACCCGCAAATCCGTGAAGTGATGCACCGTGAGTTCGATAACATCTTCGCAGGCCGCTCTAGTGTCGAGAACAGCCTAAACAAGGTCGAAGATGAGAGCAGCAAACTACTGAAACGCTTCGCTCGAACGATGAACTAATTCTGCTTTTTAGCTAAAGCAGATAACTGAACTGAAGGCTTAACACACCAAAAGCCGTTCATTGCTCCTCACCACTTGTCATTGCCTCGAACGAAGAGCGCAATGGCAAGGCGTGAGGAGGTTCTTCATTAGCGCCATTTCTTGCTCCAACAACGATAACTCAACTGGATGCATGCCTTGATATCGCGCTAGTGATAACGGTCACTAATCTAATAGTGGCCACTGTAACTATTTTTAGGGATTACCCTGTGGAACGACGTCAGCAATTCTTTCACTCTCCGCTGCCTTACCTATTTTTGGCGCCTCAGATCCTCATCATTGCCGTTTTCTTTATCTACCCAGCAGCAAAGGCGGTTTACCTTTCATTTATGCTGGAAGACCCTTGGGGCACCTCATCTATATTCGTCTGGTTTGAGAATTACCAAATGCTATTCGAATCGAGCGAGTACCTGAACTCGATTGGCTTTACTTTGATGTTCGCGATTGTGGTCTCTTTCTTATCACTTGCCTTGGCTCTGCTGCTTGCCGTGAAAGCCGACAACATCATTCACGGACAAGGCGTATACAAAGTCACACTCACTTGGGTTTATGCGGTTGCACCCGCGATAGCAGGCGTTATCGGCGCTTTCTTGTTTAACCCGCACATTGGTGTATTTACCGAGTTATTTGCCGTTGTGGGTTGGGACTTCAGCTTCCAAACCGATCCTGTTGATGCCACGTTTGCGCTGATTTTGGTTTCCGTGTGGAAACAGGTTTCGGTGAATTTCATCTACTTTCTGGCTGGGCTTCAATCGATCTCTTACGCCGTAAAAGAAGCAGCGATGCTGGATTGTATCAGTGACTCGAAACGTTTCTGGACCATCACTTTCCCACTACTCGCCCCTACTGGCTTCTTTCTGTTGGTCATCAACCTCACCTACTCCTTCTTTGAAACCTTTGGCGTAATCGACACCATGACCAATGGCGGCCCGGGTGGCGGTACAACTTCGTTAGTCTACAAAGTGTATCGAGATGGTTTTGTTGGCGCAGATTTAGGCGGCAGCTCCGCACAATCTGTTGTGCTGTTATTGCTGGTCCTCTCTCTTACATTTATCCAGTTTCGCGTTGTAGAAAAGCGTGTCCATTACTAGCCCATCCCCGCTAGGATTTAACGCGACAGGAGTTATTTATGAAAAGTAATAAGGTCTCTGACCACCTAATTTTAATTGCTGGGATGCTATTTATGTTGGTCCCTATCTGGCTAATCTTTGCCAGTTCAACCCACAATCCAAACACCATTGTCAGCGAAGGTCTGCAATGGCTACCGGGCGATAACTTTACTGCTATTTATAGCGAAGCTTGGAACAAAAGTATGGGCTTCAGTGGCGAAGTCACCGCCAGTAAAATGATCGCCAACTCAATGATCATGGGGCTAGGTTTTGCGATCGGTAAGATCATCATTTCGATGATGGCGGCGTATGCTTTGGTCTACTTTCGACTGCCTTATGCTACAGCTTGGTTCTGGTTGATATTCGTGACGCTGCTACTGCCATTAGAGGTTCGTATTATCCCTTCCTATGAAGTTGTCGCTGGGCTTGGGCTTCTTAATAGCTACACAGGATTGATTCTACCTTTGATCGCATCAGCCACCGCGACGTTCTTTTTTAGGCAATTCTTCAAAACCATCCCCGATGAATTGTTAGAAGCCGCACAGTTAGATAACGCAGGTCCATTTCGATTCTTTGTCGATATCTTGCTGCCTCTATCTAAAACCATGATCGCAGCGATTTTCATCATTATGTTTGTGGTGGGTTGGAACCAATATCTGTGGCCGATCATGATGACGACCGATGAAGGCTACAACACCATCGTGATGGGCATAAAACAAGTACTCAATAATATCAATGAAACCAGTTTACCGCGCTATGACTATGCTTTCGCCATGGTGATTTTAGCCATGTTGCCACCCGTATTAGTGGTGGTTGTATTTCAGCGTTGGTTTGTAAAAGGGCTAGTAGAAAGTGAAAAATAATAACGACACAACTCAAATGAACAATAACCGCATTCAATCACTCGATGAGTACAAGACATCTCACCTGCCTTCTCACCAAGCTATCCACAAAAATACAGAGGACACCCCGATGCCAAACCTAAAGCAGACGCTAGCGCACAACCAAGCCACTCACGATCGTACGCGTAAAGCTCCCACCATGTTGGGTATCAAAAACTTGGTCAAGACGTATGAAAACGGTCATCAAGCCGTCAAAGGAGTCTCTCTTGATATCAATGAGGGGGAGTTCCTTGTTTTGGTGGGGCCTTCTGGTTGTGGCAAGTCTTCTATTTTGCGTTCCATTGCGGGTTTAGAAAGCATCTCTGGCGGTGAGATACACTTAGGTGGTCGTCGGGTTGATACAGAAAAACCTGCCCTGCGTGATATCGCGATGGTCTTCCAGAATTACGCGCTCTACCCTCACATGACGGTGTATAAGAACCTCGCTTATGGCTTAAAGAACCGAGGTGTCAGTCAGCACCTTATTGAAGATAAAATAGAGAAAGTCGCCAAGACACTAAAAATCGAAGAATACCTAGACCGCAAGCCAGCCAAGCTTTCAGGTGGTCAGCGCCAGCGTGTTGCTATGGGGCGAGCGATCGTTCGCGACCCTCAACTGTTCTTGTTTGATGAGCCTTTGTCTAACCTAGATGCCTCATTGCGCGCTCACATGAGATTAGAAATCAAAAAGCTACAACGCGAACTTGGCGTGACCAGTGTTTACGTCACTCATGATCAAGTCGAAGCCATGACACTGGCTGATAGAATCGTGGTACTCAACAAAGGCCAGATAGAGCAAGTCGGGACGCCAAGAGAGGTCTACCACCAGCCAGCCAGTACCTTTGTGGCAAGCTTCATTGGCAGCCCAGCGATGAATTTCTTACCAGCAACACTCGACGACGGCTACCTTGAGATTGGCGACCAGCAAATGTACTTGCCCGAATACGCCCACGTAAAAAATACAGCCATCACACTTGGTATTCGCCCAGAACACTCTGAGGTTTGTGCCGATTTAGTCATGAACGCGCTGCCGCTTGAATTACGCATCAGCGTGGTTGAGCCTTTAGGGCCAAATCAATTGGTTCATGGCCTTGTGAACGAACAACCCTTTATTGCAGTGACACCCGAAACGACGCTGTGCCAAGCCGTCCCTCTCGGGCTAAGCATCGATAAATCCAACCTGCATATTTTTGACAATCTTGGCAAACGCATTCACCCAAATAACTTCACATCACAGGAGTCACACGAAGATGCGACAAGCTTAACGACGGCTCTAGCTTAATCGAGTACACTGATATTTAATGCGTTTTTACGGTGCGTCTTTAAGAAGGATTAATTATGTCGTCTATCATCGTAGGTCATCGGGGTGTCGCAGGTACTCACCCAGAAAATACCAAAGCAAGCATTGAACAAGCGGCTAAACTCGGCTTGAAATGGATTGAAGTTGATATTCAGCCCACTCAGGATGACCAACTGGTCGTTTGTCACGATCACACGCTTGAGCGCTGCAGCGATGGCAAGGGTCGAGTTGATGAACACACCCTTGCTGAACTGCGTCAGCTCGATTTTGGCCGTTGGAAGTCTGAGCAGTTCGCTGGAGAAAAAATACTGACGTTGGAAGAGTTACTCACACTTGTTGAGCAGCATGATCTTAGCGTCAACCTCGAAATCAAAGTCGACAGCCGACATCAAGCCCCTTATGTCGTTGATTTGCTGCACGACGAGTTGATTCGCTCAAATCTAGACACCGATAAGGTCTTACTTTCGAGCTTCAGTCATAAGGTGGTTGCTGAAATGGCTCGTCATTTACCGAGATATCGAGTGGGCGTAATCACAGAGCAACTGACTCAAAATGATCTTATGCTCATCAATGAGGTCAAAGCGTTCAGCTGTCACATGAACTATGAACACGTTGATCAGAGCGATCTTGACACTCTCAACGAAGCGAACATTCAAGCATGGTGCTACACCGTCAATGATCCGTCTCGCTTCAAATTTCTCTCAAAAGTAGATGCTGTATTTACTGATTTTCCGAATCAATTTAACCCTATAAATTGACCTCGTAAATACCGAAAAAGTACCCCCCGAGAGACTTTAAAATTAACCCTGAAAAACCTGAAAATTAGGTAGCAAACACAAGTGAGTAGGAGTACATTCCGCTACTCACTTGGTTTCACTAGCTCGCCTTATTAGACAGCTTCATTGGTTACTTAATTTATGGATCTCATTTTTAGTCCAACCTTCCCAATTTTGGGTGCAATCTTCATTTTCGCCGCTATTGTTCGTGGCTTCTCAGGTTTTGGTTTCACCTTAGTGGCATTGCCATTAAGTGCGTTATTCATGCCTGTTATCGAACTGGTTCCTGTTTTCATGCTGATCGACCTGTTAGGCAATATCCAATTGCTGCCGAAGGTTAAACATCACGTAAATTGGCGATGGGTTTCAAAGGTATTTATCCCTTGTTTGGCCTTCACGCCCGTCGGCTTGCTGTTGCTCAAATCCGTTAGCCAAGACACGATCATCTTGATCATCAGTGCCTTCATTCTTGCGTCAGCAATCATGATCTACAAAGGGTTCCAATACAAAAGCGAACCTAGATTTGCTCCCTATATTCTAGGAAGCCTTGCGGGGGTAATGAATGGCGCAGCTTCAATGTCAGGCCCTCCGGTTGGCACGCATGCATTGGCAAGTCCTGTCGCACCACACATTGCAAGAGCAGGCCTGATTGCGTTCTTTGTACTAGCTGATTCCAGCGCCTTTGTTACGGCCTCTATCGCAGGGTTAGTCGATCGTGATGTGGTCTGGCTTACTCTAGCACTCTTACCAAGCAGCATGTTTGGCGGCTATGTTGGTTCAAAATTGTTTGAAAGGTTTGGTGGGGCGAAGTTCAAGCCAGTCACGATTGCACTGCTGATCGTGATTGCTATCTTCAGTGCAGGTCGAGTCTTATTGTAACTGGCTCTAGCGCTGATTTCGGCAATTGTTTTTGAGAGTTGTTTTCGAGAATTGTTCAGGGAAATTGGGTACCGATAGCTACCATTCAATATGGATAGGGGTACCCATTTTTACGAGTTGAATGAACTCATCCATATCTTGATTGGTTAACGCAATACAACCATCCGTCCAATCGAAGCTTTGTATAAAACTAGGTGAACGACGCTCACCATTCTTGATTCCGTGAATCTTGATATTGCCCCCAGGATCAACATCATTTTTTTGTGCCCACTGCATATCTGATGATCGCGGGTAGTTGATATGCACCGAGCGGTAGAAGTCTGATTCTTCCATAACATAGTCAAGTTGGTATTGCCCTTCTGGCGTTCGGTTGTCCCCTTCAAAACGCTTATGCCCTTTCGGTTGTTTACCTAGCGCAATACGAAATTCCTGAACCACTTCCTCCCCTTTGAGCAGATACATTCTACGTTTAGATTTGTCGACTTTAACTAAGGTGACCACTTGCAATAACGGGTCTATGCCAGAAGGCGCGTCAGGTAGAGTATAAAACTCTTGAGAGGAACTTTGAGGTTGGCCTAATGAAGAGCTTTGAGAGGGATCTAGTGAAGAGCGTTGAGAAAGCTGGGCGACCTTTTGTTGAGAGTCCCCTTCAAGAGCATCATCCATAACAATGACATGCTTCGAATTCGAGGTGACCGATGACGTAGGTGTGCGATTAGAATGGGAAGGTGCTGACTCGAATACAATGGTTTCGATAGCAGTCGCATCAGACACAATTTTTTCGACGACGAGCTTCTCCGCATAAGCGAGCGAAGTAAAAAAGAGTAAGCACAACGATAAAGGCCAAATCAAACGCACCCTTAAATCTCCTCAAAACGCATGGACATGGTTCGAGATTGAGTTTCCATCCCTAACGACTCATAAAAACCCTGAGCTTGTTGGTTGAACTCCATCACTTCTAACCTAAGCTCGATAGCACCGCTCGCTTGAGCCCACTGATTGAATGACTTCATTAAAGCTCGACCGACACCTTGGCTTTGAACTTGATCGTTAACCACAATCGTATTCACTCTTGCCACCTTATGCGGCTGAATAAAGCTCACCCCTTTGTTCTGTGTCACCTTCCCGGCTAAGAAGCCGAGCACTTGTTGCTCATCAACGGCAACGAAGAAAGCCCCTACAGGATCGATCATCAACCCTAACCAGTACTCTTCACTGTCAGTAAAACCCAACGAAGGTGGCGCAAATACCATTGGGGCACCAAGATGATGTTGACGATTTATCTGCTCTGAGAGCTCTAAGATCGAGCTTATATCAGTGACCTTGGCAGTCCGGATTTGCATATCATTACCTTATTTGAATTCACTAATACCTTAGCAAAAATGACTTCGTTGTGCACCGTTGTACTGGTCAACCCAGACGTTTTGTGAAGGCTGATTATTAATATTAGGCACTATGTTTAGGGAAATTGTTCCGTAAATCTCAGGCACATTGCCAGCCGTTGAGTGCTACTATCTCTGCAGAATCAAGACACTAACTATTGGACACCTATATGATTAAGTTTGCTGTAATTGGAACGAATTGGATTACACAAAAGTTTGTTCAAGCTGCTCACGAATCTCAATCGATGCAACTTGCAGCGGTTTACTCTCGAAATCTAGACAGTGCGGCACAGTTCGCCCAAGAGTTTGACGTTGAAACGACGTATAACTCACTCGACGCATTGGCCAATGACAAAACGGTTGAAGCCGTATACATCGCTTCACCGAATTCACTCCATTGCGAACAGTCCATCTTCATGATGGAGCACGGCAAACATGTCATCTGTGAAAAGCCTGTCGCATCGAATATTGATGAAGCAACCCGAATGTTTGAGGTCGCTCAGAAGAACGGTGTGGTGATGTTTGAGGCGTACAAATCTCAGTTTCTGCCGAACTTTAAGCAAATTCAACTTGGTTTAGAAAAGATTGGCAAGGTACATAAGGCACACATCAACTACTGCCAGTATTCATCGCGCTACCAAAAATACCTAAATGGCGAGAACCCAAACACCTTCAACCCAGCTTTTTCTAACGGCTCATTGGTCGATATTGGCTTCTACTGTGTTGCCGCGACAGTCGCGTTATTTGGCAAACCTGAAAATGCACAGGCTTCTGCAAAGCTGCTTGATTCTGGCGTGGACGCACATGGCTGTGCGATCTTCCAATACCCTGAATTTGATGTGACCCTTGCGCACTCCAAAGTCAGTGATTCATATACGCCAAGTGAGATCCAAGGTGAACTAGGAGCGATCATCATCGATCACATCGCTGAATGTACTGACGTTAAGATCCGCTACCGCGATGGTAGTGTTGAGAGCCTAACCCAAGCGCAAAGCGAAAATTCAATGTGTTACGAGGCGCAAGCCTTTGCTAGTTGCATTGCTGGAGACAACACAACACAAGCGCAAGCCCAACAGCGCGCTTTAACGGTTGCTAAGTTAATTACAGAGATGCGCCAACAAGTTGGTGTCGTTTATCCGGCAGACAAATAACATCGCTGAATGAGTTAACAAACTGATTTTTAAGACATACTGTTTTATGCATAACTAAATTTAATCTTTACGACAAATAACCGGATTAGTTGATTGGGGTGCCATCTGTTTAAATCCGCGTTCGATATCTATCGTATTTATTTAATTTATTGAAGGTGTGTAAAGTGTTTTCAGTTGACGATCGCGTTGTAGCAACAAAAGGTGTTGAGCTTGGTGAAATGGTAGTGACTGGCCTAAGTGCTGGTGGTGGCTACGTTCACGTTACAACGGTAGAAGGCGCAATGACGCTTACTTACCCAGCACAAGACCTTAAAAAAGCATAGTTTAACCACTCTGCTCTTTTAGTAGTCACTCTGCTAAAGGTAACAACATTGAGGCTTTGGCTGACTTCACTCTTCTGCATTAGAGTGAGCCGCCAGAGCCTTTTTTGTGCCCGTTATTTCTCACTAGCCTTCCCATTAGTCTACGCATTGCAGTAAAGCCGAATCCAACAGACAATAGAATTAATGAAAGAGCATTTATACCAAGCACTTATTGTGTGTTGTTGATGCTTGCTGTTTATCAATACTTAGCGTTTATTAGTACTTAGCGTTTATTCACGCTTAATGTTCGTAATACTTTCTGATATATTAGCATTAACTTATATTTATAATATCCTGAACTAAGGGAAGCTATGAAGCTTTACATTTACGACCACTGTCCTTTCTGTGCAAGAGTTGCCTACATCGCTCAATCTTTAGGCTTGAACATCGAACTTGTTTCTGTGGATTATGATGATGCCCAAACCCTTATCGATCTGATCGGTAAGAAGATGGTGCCAGTCCTACAGAAAAACGACGGTTCGATTATGGCTGAAAGCCTAGACATCATTGTTTACTTCATGGATTCGAAATCAAGTGACGAGCAACGCGAGCCATCTGAGCAGGCTGCGCTTTTTCAAAGCCGCGCTTTCCCTCTTACTCAACAGATCGGACGCCCACGTTGGTGGAACCTCGACTTGGCTGAATATCGCTCTGCTGGAGCCAAAGAAGCTTGGCGTGCAAGTAAAGAGACCGAAGGTTTTAACTTTGAAGAGCTCTTAGAAAAGACCCCACAATACGTTCAACTGATTAACCCATTACTGAAAGATGCAGAGCTTCTATTGGATCTAGAGAATGGTGAGTCATCGCTACCTTTAGTTGATCAAGCACTCTATTTCTCAATGCTTCGTGGCTTCTGTGTTGAACCAAGCATCACATGGCCACCAGCACTTGAGCGTTGGTTAGAAAAACAGAGTAAAACGTTAGGCATCAAGCTTCTTCGCTAATTTCCTAATTTGCTAAGTCGTTAGCAACGAGCCTAAACGAAAAATCGAAGCTCCCCGAACCATTATTCGTACGAGCTTCGATTTTTATGACTCAATTGTCTTTTCTACAACAAGCGCCTTCTCAACCCTGTTCGCTCCAAAATTCGCGTTGAAATTTCTTCAACCGATAACGAAGACGTGTTGATGTAAGGTATCGCTTCTCGGCGAAACATCGACTCTACCGTTTGCAACTCATACAAGCATTGCGAATCACTCGCGTATTCACTGCCGGCTAAACGGTTCTCTCGGATTTCAGTCAACCTTTCCGCATCAATGGTTAAACCAAACAGCTTGTGTCGGTAGATCTCAAATTCGGGTAACAGCTTCAAGCGCGCCAAGTCATCATGAATGAACGGATAGTTCGCTACGCGCAAGCCAAACTGCATCGCCATATACAAACTTGTCGGTGTCTTACCGCTTCGAGACACACCCAATAGGATGATATCCGCCTCTTCAAGCCCTTTCAGCGTGATGCCATCATCATGAGCCAACGTGTATTCAATCGCAGCAATACGGTCGAAGTACTTCACTGAATCTTTATTAACACTACGAGAGCGCTGCAGCTTAGGCACCGGGGCCATTTGGGTATCGTCTTGCACTTTCTGCACAATACTCTCTAGCACGTCATAACAATGCGCTGGTGCCTCCAAGAGCTTCTGCTTGATGTCTGGAATCACAATCGAAAAAAAGACTAACGGGTGGTTGCCCGTATCACGATACGAAATTTCGATCTCTTTTAATAAATCAGAAAGTTTGTCCTCACTTTCGACAAACGGGAAGGTTTTTTCATTAGCTTCGAATGGGAATTGACCTAGAACAACATGCCCTAAAGTCTCACATGTTATGGCCGTTCCATCAGAAACATAGAATACATCACGACTTTGGATATCAATTTGCATTTTTTATTTAATGTTTAAAATTATTTTGAGTAGGATGGGAACCATAATATATATAACGAAACCCTGCTGACTATTACGTCCCCCACAGCTTTAGAAAATAATTTACATTTTTTTAAACTGATACGTAATCGTTTGCCTTTAAATCCCTACAATGCTTGCTATGTTTCTGGAGAAATAAATGCAAAATAACACCCTATGGTTCAATGGCCTTTCCATGGAAGATGTCGACAAAGTCGGCGGTAAAAATGCTTCACTTGGCGAGATGGTTTCTAACCTAGCCAACGCTGGCGTATCAGTACCTAATGGTTTTGCTACCACATCTTATGCGTTTAACAACTTTCTTGACTACAAAGGTCTTGATGAGCGCATTCACCAACTCCTTGATGAACTTGATGTTGAAGACGTTGACGCACTGCGTAAGACAGGTGCAACGATTCGACAATGGGTTCTAGACGCACCCTTCCCAGAATCACTAGAGCAAGACATCCGTGATAACTACCGCGAACTGATTGAAGGCAACGAAGAATTGTCTGTTGCGGTTCGTTCATCGGCAACGGCTGAAGACCTTCCAGATGCTTCTTTTGCAGGCCAACAAGAAACCTTCCTTAACGTGAAAGGGATCGATGCGGTTATCGAAGCGACTAAACACGTGTTCGCTTCTCTGTTTAACGACCGTGCTATCTCTTACCGAGTACACCAAGGCTTTGATCACCGTGGCATTTCATTGTCTGCGGGCATCCAGCGTATGGTTCGCTCAGACAAAGCTTCTTCAGGTGTTATGTTCACGCTTGATACTGAGTCAGGCTTCGACCAAGTGGTATTCATCACCTCTTCTTGGGGTCTAGGTGAAATGGTTGTACAAGGCGCTGTAAACCCAGACGAGTTCTACGTTCACAAGCCAATGCTAGAAGCGGGTCACTACCCCGTTGTTAAAAAGACATTTGGTTCTAAGTTGATCAAGATGATCTACTCAACTAACCAAGAGATCGGCAAGCAAGTTGATATCATCGATACCGATACTCAAGAGCGTAACGAGTTCTCACTGAACGATGAAGAGATCAAAGAACTAGCGAAGCAAGCGATGATCATCGAGAAGCACTACCAACGTCCGATGGACATTGAGTGGGCAAAAGACGGCATCGACGGCAAGCTTTACATCGTTCAGGCTCGCCCAGAAACCGTATGTTCTCAAAGCGACCAAAACGTTATCGAGCGTTACGAGCTAAACAACAAGGCTGATGTCTTGGTTGAAGGCCGCGCTATCGGTCAACGTATCGGCTCTGGCCCTGTTCGCTTGGTTGATTCTCTAGACCAAATGTCACTGGTTCAAGAAGGCGACGTACTGGTAACTGACATGACAGACCCAGACTGGGAACCTGTGATGAAGAAAGCCTCTGCGATTGTGACTAACCGTGGTGGCCGTACTTGTCACGCAGCAATCATTGCTCGCGAGCTAGGTATCCCTGCCATTGTTGGTTGTGGTACCGCGACAAGCAGCCTGAATGATGGCGACACCGTAACAGTGTCATGTTCAGAAGGCGAAACAGGCTACGTTTACAACGGCGAACTCGACTTTGAGATCAAACGCTCTGAGGTTGATGAGCTACCAATGCTGCCAACCAAAGTAATGATGAACGTGGGTAACCCAGATCGTGCCTTCGACTTCGCTCAAATCCCGAACGAAGGTGTTGGCCTTGCTCGTCTTGAATTCATCATCAACAAGATGATTGGTATTCACCCTAAAGCTCTGTTGAACTTCGATGAGCAAACGGATGAGATCAAAGCTGAAATCAACCAACGCATTCGTGGCTACAAAGATCCAATCGATTTCTACGTAAGCAAACTAACGGAAGGCATCGCAACTATCGCTTCTGCATTCTGGCCTAAGCGTGTGATCGTGCGTATGTCTGACTTTAAGTCGAACGAGTACAGCAACCTTGTTGGCGGTAAAACATTTGAACCACATGAAGAGAACCCAATGCTGGGTTTTCGTGGTGCATCTCGTTACATCTCTCCAGTATTTGAAGACTGTTTCGAGCTTGAAACTCAAGCGCTAAAACGTGTTCGTAACGAGATGGGACTGAAGAACGTCGAAATCATGATCCCATTCGTGCGCACCCCGAGTGAAGCGGCATCGGTTATCGACATTCTGGCTAAATTTAACCTGCGTCGTGGCGACCAAGGTCTGAAAGTCATCATGATGTGTGAACTACCATCGAATGCGATATTGGCTGATGAGTTCTTGAAGTACTTCGATGGTTTCTCTATCGGTTCAAACGACATGACACAGCTGACACTTGGCCTAGATCGAGATTCAGGCGATGTGGCACACCTCTTCGACGAGCGCAATCCTGCAGTTAAAGCGATGCTGAAAATGGCTATCGATGCAGCGGCGAAAGCGGGTAAGTACGTAGGTATTTGTGGCCAAGGCCCATCTGACCATGACGACCTAGCCGAGTGGTTAATGGAACAAGGCATCAGCTCTGTTTCACTAAACCCAGATACGGTTATCGATACGTGGTTGAAGCTTGGTAACGTTGCGAATAAGTAACGCTTAGCCACTCAAATAGAAACACCGAAAAGTAGAGTCAACAAAGCCAGTCATTGCGACTGGCTTTTTTGTTCGCCGAAAGCCAACAAAGATAACCTGCCTATCATAACAAACATTGGTATCGCGCTGACCTTACGTTATCCTTTACACAATTCTTCATTGAGAGGTTTGTCATCACAACAAGCCTAACTTCAAGACCGATAAGAGTGTTATGAATTCTACTACCGCAACTCCCTCGCCTTCTCTTGGCCGACAACTCTATACAATGACATGGCCAATGCTATTTGGGGTACTTTCCCTAATGAGCTTCCAGCTTGTAGACAGTGCTTTTATTGGCCAACTGGGCGTGCTACCGCTCGCGGTTCAAGGCTTCACACTTCCTATACAGATGATCATCATTGGTATTCAAGTCGGGCTAGGTATCGCGACGACCGCCGTAATCGCTAGAGCCATTGGCACTAATGAAACGCGCTACGCTAAGCAGCTTGGTGGATTAGTGATTGCGATGGGCAGTGTGAGTGTCGCGCTTTTCTCCGTCATCATCTATCTGTTGCGTGGGCCAATTTTACAATTATTGGATGCGCCACCGACGGTATTGCCAATCATTGATTCTTACTGGATCTATTGGCTAGTCAGCTCTTGGACAGGGGCGCTTCTCTACTTCTTCTACAGTGTATGTCGTGCCAACGGTAATACTATGCTGCCCGGTTCAATGATGATCGCGACCAGTATCATCAACTTGATATTGGACCCGATTTTCATCTTTACTCTCGACATGGGCATCAATGGAGCCGCGATTGCGACCATCTTGGCGTTCGGTGCGGGTATCTTTATCGTTGCTCCTAAGGTGACTAAGAAGCATTGGATGACATTCGACTGGCACGATCTCAACATCGGCAAAAGTGTTCGCTCTATTGGAAACATCATGGGGCCTGCGATGATCAGTCAACTACTGCCACCTGTTTCATCAATGTTCGCCACTAAGCTGCTTGCTGGCTATGGTACCGCTGCCGTCGCAGCTTGGGCGCTGGGTTCGCGTTTTGAATTCTTCTCAATAGTTGCCGTGCTAGCACTAACGATGTCGATGCCTCCAATGATTGGCCGCATGTTGGGAGAGAACAACCTCGAAAATATACGCAAGCTCGTTAAGATTGCAGTGATGTTCGTATTGGGTTTCCAGTTACTGATTGCACTGGTGACTTGGTTGTTTTCAGGCGGACTTGCAAACCTAATGACCAGTGAAAGTGAAGTCTCGACCATCTTGAACTACCACTTGCTTATCGTTCCTATTAGCTTAGGGCCTTTGGGGATCTGTATGCTGATGGTTTCTATCTCGAATGCGCTTGGCAAGTCTTATACTGCCTTGACGATATCAGCACTGCGCCTGTTCGCCTTCTTCTTACCTTGCTTGTGGGTTGGCTCTCAGCTTGCGGGTATTGAAGGCCTATTCTGGGGCGCAATGGTAGGTAATGTGCTTGCGGGAACCTGTGCATGGTTTATGTACCAACGAGCACTTGGGCAAGTCGAAGCTAAGCTAGCCAAATAGGCAATTCGAGAGCTCATCAACCAAGCAATCAATCTCCAAAGAACATTTAATGCGACATCAAAGCAGGGCGATTACGCTCTGCTTTTTAGATAACCTGCAATCTTAGAGTTCATCTAATGGAAGAACAAAGTCGACATATAACGCAAAGTTTCCGATTCCAGAAGCTTTAATACCATCCAAGTCTAAATCATTTGTCGAATAAATCATGGCAGAAACCCCCATGTTGCTTAGTTCTATCGCCTTCTGATACTCGCTCCCAAGCGAGCCAAGATTGTCACCCCGATACGTCACAGCCTTAATTTGATTTAAATCAATCCACTCAAGAATAAATGGTGTATTTAGATCTATATTTAATGCGACATTATTAAAACCTAACTCTATTGCTTCATTATATTTATCTGTGTTGAATACTTCGATAATAGATTTATCTTTATCTTTATCTATTATATTCTTTGAAAGAAAAGCAAGATTTTTTATTTTATCCGTAACTAATACCACGCCATTTTCATCTATAATATCAATAGCTGTCGATATATTTAATGTTTTACATTTATCATAAATTATCTTTGATTCAAATTCTTTATAGCTAATAGACCCAGTATTATTAGAATTTGTCATTTCGTGAAAAGACTTCCAATCATGAACAGCAACAATCCTTCCATCCGATGAGATAAGTAGATCTAACTCTATCATCTTGAAACCATGTTCAATTGATTGCTCCATCGCTTCTAACGAGTTTGTATATTTTAATCCATTAATTCCCCCCACCGGCATGTGCGATCAAACCACCAGAATTAACGATAATTTCAGGGATGTTATTATGTTCATTTGGGTATGCCTTTACATTGCCTCTCCATACATCAATGACTACACTCATCGAAGGGCCGATAACAAAAGCTACCCAAAAACATATGAGAACTAGACAAAATATTGATATTAAGACTCTGATTCCTTTAAGTATCATGACATTTTACCTGTTGAGAACTGGGGCTGATGATAATGTGTGGTTTACCTTATCAATATTAAGTTTAAACATGTTATTTATAGCAACTATAATAGAATTTGTCGGTAATAGATTTTTATTTCTTCTTCTCACGGTAATAATGACTTTTGATTTCTACTTAAGATTAAACTCTCTAAGCTTAGACTTAGGTATCTTAGGATCGGTTTTAGAGTCTAATCGAGGTGAAGCACTTGAACATATGAAAATCATTGTCGCTATAAGATATGTAAAGATAATTGTATTTTTCATTCTGGTTTTTTTATCATTTCACATTACCTTAGGAAAGGTTGGTAAGTCATTTTCATTAATTATGTTGATATTATTTTCCAGTATATTGATCACCAAGTTTTATAGCTTACATAATAATAAAAAGACGACATACCTCAATGAATAATACTCAAAAAAATCCATCATGAAGTGTGGTTTAGTTTTTTAGGGTTAATTACAGTTATTAGACCTATTCTTTATATTATTAACTGTCTCTTCTCGAAGGGGGAAAATCAGTAATCTATTCAAAATGGGAGAATGTTCATACAAATAAGGTATTAAAGGATATTTACATCGTAAATATTGGTGAATCTGTGATTAAAAATTACTACCCATCATATAACGAAGAGAATGGAAAGATAAAAGGAGCAGCCATATTTAATGGTGTTATTTCCCCATCCGTTGTTACATACTTCTCAGTCCCTCGAATATTATCAAAGAGCCTAGATGTAAACAGGCATGATAAAAGCTTAAATGTGATAGATCTTGCTAATGATGCTGGGATGAAAACTTATTGGATATCAAATCAAGCTAAGATCGGGCAATACGAGACACAGGTATCCACAATCGCAAGTAGGGCACATTACCAATATTATAAAAATACGTCTTATGATAAAGCTGAAGCCGAAAGTCATTTTCATTCATACTATGGGGTCGCACTATGACTTTTGTAAGAGATTTGATGAGGAGATTTAACTAAAAACCTCAGATAACAAATACCTAGAATGCCATTCAAAATCAGTAGCTTATGGCGTTGCTTTTATAGAAAAGCTTAGAGACCTACTCGCGATGCATGATAAAACATATAGAATCATTTATTTTTCTGACCATGGCCTAATGTCTGTAAATGTTCCACCGTATCTAATTCACGGTACTGGCTCACATTTTTCAAGGCAGGCAGTAGAAGTACCTTTCATAGCAATGAGTAATGACCCACAAGAAACGAAAATACATTCGGTCAAATACAATCTGAGAGACTTTTCAGACACATTTGCGCAATGGGTAGGAATATATTCAGAACAGACAGAGCATCACAAAAGTATCTTCAATACCAAGTACATAGGAAAGGAGTATGACTCAGTGTTAACGAGTGAGTTTAAGGTAAGAAAAATCGACTAAGCGAACAACTGGTACAGAAGGTTCTGAACACCATAAAGTTACTTAGTAAGTAACCTTCTCCACACATCAAATTACCTCTTATTTAGCGCTATGTAGGCTATTATCAGCTCTACTTTGCTTATCCAAGAGCTTCTATTAACCTTGTTAGCAAACAGCCTAATGAGATGATTTAGGAAACTCTGACAGTATCCGCAAGTGAATTAAATGAATGTGTAAATATTTGGCTGATACATAATGATTTGAAGCAGGTAAGAAAAAAGCCCGCTGATTTCTCAGCGGGCTTTTCAATGGTGGTGGAGGGATAGGGATTTGAACCCTAGAACCGCTATTAACGGTTGCCGGTTTTCAAGACCGGTGCTTTCGACCACTCAGCCATCCCTCCAACAAATTGTCACTAAAATCAGTCTTACTTGTACGCTGCTTTTAGTTTTACTTTCAGTTTTTGAAAACTGAAAACATAAAGAAAGCCTGGCGATGT